>JAUNDK010000090.1 GCA_030526115.1 Clostridia bacterium | reverse complement strand
TCCTTTATTTTTTCTATATATTTATATATCTGTAACCATGTAACCGATTTTATATACATATATACTTCCGTTAATATAACAAAGGCGCCTGAGTCCAACTGAAAACGCTTTTCTCAGATATTTCTGTATAATGTTCAGAATGCGGTTACACGGTTACACGGCTAAACTAAGCCATTTTCTCAGTTACATGTAACTCTTATTAACGGTTACAGCTTTAAAATTTTATCTATATAGTGTAAGCACCTGTGCAATACAAGGCTCTGTTGTGGGATTTTTCCGGTTACATGTAACCAACGAAAACGGTTACAACTTTAAAATTTTTTCTATATAGTGTAATTACCTGTGTTCACTGGTAGAATACACGGCTCTAATAAGCCAATTTTTCGGTTACATGTAACTCTTGTTATCGGTTACAGCTCGATACTTTTATTCATGCAGGGATCTGTTAAGCCGTTACTGCAATATTAAAAACTGTTTCACCTGCCGACATGGAAAAGTGCCCGCAAAACTGCGGACACCCTCACTCATTTATTATTCTTTCTCTTTGATATAAATCTTCTTAGCCCATGTTTTCCATATACTCTGACATAGTGACCTTATCTCTTTTCATTCTCGATTGTTTTTTCAGGAACTTACTTTTTAATTTCTCACATCAGATTATCCATAAAATAATCATATTGTACACAGTTCCCAGAGTGATGGAAAGCAGAGTGTTATGTCTCCTTGCTTCCTGTTTTTCTCTTACCAAAGCAGGATAATCATCTTATAAAAGAAATAACCGGTATAGGAATCTGTGTCGGCACAATTTCGATGATATGTATTATCAAGTATATCATCAGTATTTCTTTTTCCTGTTAGCCGTAAGCAAAATACCCGAAGCTATCGCCGTAAGCGGTGCAACAGTGACCAGGCCGAAGGAACCCACTATTGTGTGCACTATTTCAGCGGCCACATACTTGTAATTGAGTATAAGCTCCATTGGTGTACCCTGAGCCATGAATACCATGAGCAGGGCGATATAGCTTCCCGAATATGCAAGCAGTAATGTGGTAGTTGTGGAACCGCATGCCGCTCTGCCAACGGCAAATCCCGAGGCTATTGCCTCCTTTGCGGAAATTCCCGGTTTCTTCTCCACAACCTCATATACAGATGAACATATATCAACCGATAAGTCCATAACCGCACCGGAGGAACCGAGGAAAATTGATGCTATGAATATCTTTGTCAGGTCGAGATGCTGATAACCTGCGTAAAGCAGACTTTCACTTGATTCCATTACCGCGCCGTGAATTCGGAACATATCCGTAAATATGAAACCAAGCACTGCTGTAACCAGTATGCCCATTGCCGCACCGAGGCAGGCAGACATACATCTTCTGTCAAGGCCGTAAATCAGGCTGAGCACAAGGAAAGTGAGAAGAAGTACAAGTCCCATGGAAACCCATATCGGATTCCAGCCCTTTAACAGGCACGGCACAAGAACCTTCCACATGAGCAGGAGAGTATCCACGAATGAAAGTATGGCTCTTACGCCTGTTCCCCTTGCAAAGAAAATCAGGAGCAGAAGGAAAAGTCCCGCAAGAATAAGCTCCTTATCAAGCCTGAAATGGTCCGTCATATATACTGTGGTAATCTTTCCTTCGCTGTGGCTTACAACTACAAAGGCTTTTTCACCCTCGGAGAATATTTTGTCTTCCGCAAGCGAACCGTTAAGTCTGTTTACTGCGCTTACCTCTTCCCCTTTGAATTTGCCACCGAGTATTTTTACTTTACAGCGCTGTTCACCGCTCTTTACCAGGCCTGTGTCCACAATGTCACTCTCATCGGTGCTGAGTACCAGGGCGCTTACCCTGTCGGCATTTCTGTAGGACATGGCATTTTCATAACCTGTCGGAAGGGCAACCAAAACTATGAGCAGAACAAGCCACATGATTACAGGACCGAGAGTTCTGCTTTGACGTATTTTACTTATCATATATCTGACCATGCACAAAACAGGGGGCACTGCTGCGCTCCCTGTTCTGTATTCCTTTTTATTTATTCTTACTGAACTTCAAGCATTGTAGCGAGCTTGTTGAAGATATCGGTGTTATCATAGTAGCCACCGAAGTTCTCAGCTCCTGCACCGTCTGCGAATACCGCAACCGGAAGACCTGTGTGAGAGTAGCTTGTGAAGTCTACACCGGACTTGTTATTGAGAATGTGAGTTACTGTTACGGAGAATGGATTGTAACCACCGTAGAGAACACCCTGTTCCTGTGTATATTCCGCAGGATCATAGTCGCTCATGATGAGGTCATAAGCTGTGCGGAGTCTCTCTGTTTCATACTCTGTAAGCACGAGGCGATCACCCTCCTCACCTGTGAGCTTGAGACCGAAGAGTTCTTCAACATCCTTCATAGCATCTTCGAATGTTGTGCCGTTCTCTTTGTAGTTTGCAACATACTGCTCATCAAACTGAGCGTAGGAAATCTTCTGGTTTGCGAGTGTATCAAGGTAAGTATCGTAGTCTGTACCTGCGAAGCCGATTGTGAGACCACCTGTCTCATGGTCGCCTGTTACGAGGATGAGTGTCTCATCAGGATGCTCTGCTGCGAAATCGACTGCAACCTGAACAGCGTCTGCCATAGCGAGGGTATCTGTAACTGTTGCGCCTGCATCGTTAGCGTGGCAGGCCCAGTCGATCTTACCGCCTTCACACATCATGAAGAAGCCTGTGTCGTTGTCGAGAACTTCAATTCCCTTTGCAACATAATCCTTGAGTGCCCATTCGTCCTCTGCACGGTCCATGTCGTAATCCATAGCATCGGAATCTGCAAGGTGTTCATCGATGAGGATAACCTTCTCATCTGCTGCTGTTACAGCCTCGGCATCTGCCTGAGTAAATGTTACCTTGTAGCCTGCCTCTGTTGCGAGGTCATAGAGACTTGTCTTATCATTGTCAGGACCTGTTACCTTCTTAAGTCCGCCGCCGGCGAAATACTCGAAACCGGAGTTTACAAGTTCCTCACCTATCTCATAGTAGTTGTTACGGCTTGCCTGATGTGCATAGAATGCGGCAGGTGTTGCATGGTTGAGGTTAACGGAGCTTACTACGCCAACCTTCCAGCCCTTCTGGGAGTGGAGCTTCTCTGCAATTGTTTCATAGCTTACCGCACCGCTCTCGTCAACATTAATCATACCGGAGTAAGTCTTGTTACCTGTAGCAATGGATGTTGCTGTGGAAGCTGAGTCAGGAGCAAAGGAGCAGGAATCGTATGTTACTGCGGAACCGGCTACCGGGAACTTCATGAAGCTGAGTTCAACAGGGCCGTCGAGCTTTGCGCCTTCTCTTGTATCATAGTCTGTGCTTGGAAGTGCGTTTTCGTAATCGTCATCTGCGATTGCTCCGAGGTAATCGGAAGCCGCCTGGAACTGAGGGTAGCTCATTCCGTCACCGATAAATAAGAAAACGTACTTTGCTGTGTTCTTTACTGTTTCTTCTGCCTTTGCGGTAATACCGCCTGCAGCTACTGTAAATGCCATTGCAAGGCTGAGTATGCTGCAAATGAATCTTATCATCTTCAGATTCTCCTTAAAAAATATATTTCGGATTTCTCAATCCGTGACAGATTTTATAATTCTGTTGTAAAAACAAAAACACAGCTTACGAAAAAACTTTGTAAAATTCAGAAAAAGAATTAAGGAGCCGGTTTGTGCAACCATAACGGCAAAAGAAAGCGCAGATCCCTTTTACGAGACCTGCGCAATGTATCATATTAACTTCTCCACAACGCTGTATATATCATCATTCAGACATATTGATTTATCAGCTATTTCATCAGGCACAAGGGCTTCGCCTTTATTCAGACAGACATAGGATGCATCGGGAAATGTGTTGGTCATCTGCCAGAATGGATACTTGATGATTCCCGGTGTGTTGTAGCCTACACCCAGCTCCAGAAACAATACCTTTTTGTGTTTATGGGTTTTTATGAAATTCTCATATCTTTTTGCGGCTTCATACCAGCCTGAGTTCTCAACGAAAGTATTGTCGGCTCTAAGGTTCATGCTCATGGGCCTGCCACATTTGGGGCAATGCGGAATAAGATCGGAAGGAATGCTGAGTTTTATCTCCCCCTCATTGGGAATTATCAGCTCTCCGTTCTCGATTTTAAAACCCTGACTGAGCACCATGTTCTTAATGATGTCCCCGTTGCCATAGGTCTCTTTATGGCATGGCTTACTGCACTGAAAAAGTCCGTAATCTCCCTGAGTGTAAAAGAGCCTGTCTTTGTCAAATCCTGCCTTCTGGAAACAGTGATCCACATTTGTTGTGAGAACAAAATAGTCCTTGTCTTTTACAATATTGTATATCTTTTCATACAGATCTTTCGGAGCATCCATGTATCTGTTCACATAGATATAACGGCTCCAGTAGCCCCAGTGTTCCTCTAAAGTTTCGTAGGGATAGAACCCTCCGGAGTACATATCCGAAAAGCCGTACTTTTCTGCGAAGTCGGAGAAATACTTGCCAAATCTTTCTCCGCTGTAAATAAAACCAGCGGATGTGGAAAGCCCTGCTCCTGCGCCTATGATTACGGCATCGGCCTCATTTATTTTCTTTTTGATTTCGGCTATTTTATCCGAGTAATTCTCTGTAGATTCCTTCATCCTCATCCTTGAAAACATTGAAAATCACCTTTATCTTTGAATTTGTTTCCTGTTTGAAATGCTTTACCGTTTCCGTCGCAATTTCTGCGGCTCTCCTGTTCGGGAACATAAACACACCTGTGGAAATACAGCAGAAAGCAATGCTGTCCACACCGATTTCCTCTGCGACTTCAAGGCATGAGCGGTAACAGGAGGCTAAATCTTTTTCATGCCCGACTGTCAGTTCACCCTGAACTATCGGACCCACGGTATGTATGACATAATCACAGGGCAGATTGAACGCAGGAGTTATTTTTGCCTGACCTGTCGGTTCCTCATATCCCTGTTTTTTCATGATTGTATTGCAGTAATTCCTTAACTGAACACCTGCATAGGTGTGAATACAGTTATCTATGCAGTTATGACAGGGCCGATAACACCCTGTCATTCCGCTGTTGGCGGCGTTTACGATCGCCCCAACCTTCAGCCTTGTAATATCACCTTTGAAGATGAAGATATCCCGCTGAATTTCCTGCATATCATCCAGGCTCACAATCCCCTTTTCCCTGTTCGCTTCCTGCAGATATTCATCCTGAACCTTCAGGAATTCACAGCTGATTTTACCGGGCATTCTGATATTCATCAGAGAGCGAAGCAGGTATTTCTGCTCTGAAACCACGTCTGATATTTCCACGCCCCTGTAGCGTGGCTGTTCGTCCAAAAGTCTTTCTATCAGATATTTTCTTCTCTGTTCCTGATTCATTTCTCTATAATTTTGACTCTGCCGGGTTTTCTCGGCTTGCTGTGGGGTTCTTCTCCGTCTAAATATCCCAGAATTACAAAGCCCTGACAGGTGTATCCCTCAGGAACTTCCCAATCCTTCATGAGGGCTCTGCCTTCCTCGGAATCGAAGGTCTCGTGACCTCTTGAGATAATGCAGGAGGCAATGCCCAGCTCCGTTGCCTGTAAAATCATGTTTTCCATCATGCAGAAGGCATCGGCTGTTTTAAACAGAAAATTATCCTGACAGAACACACATACAACCGTCGGAGCATTGTAAAATCCGTTCATAATGGAGGGGTCGTCAATTACACTTGGCTGTTCCTTTGAGACATGTCCGCCAAGAAGTTTACTTCTGTCAAAGCCGGACATATTCATTCTGCCGACTTTCTCCGCAAGGGCTTTATCATGAATTGCCACCATCATGCTGCGCTGTCCGCCACCTGCATTTGGGGCGTAGTTTCCCGCCTCAAGAATTTTCTCCAGATTCTCTCTGGTTATCTGTTCATCTGTATATTTGCGGATGGAATGTCTTGCCCTGATAATATCCATTAACATGGTAATTCCTCCCCTGTAATCTCATTTATCTTCTTCCAGCACTGGGGGTCTGCTCCGTAGAAATCTCCGCAGGTTCCGTTTGCCACGGCAGGACAGCCTCTGCACCATGCCTTCAGCTCGCATTTACCGCACTTTGTAAACCTGTCATAATCTCTGTATTCTTCCATGCGGCAAACCCATACATCTGCCAGACGTTCTTCAAATATATTTGCGACTTTGCTGTCTGTAACTCTTCTGCAAGCCATGACATCTCCGTTTGAAGATATGGTAATGTGACAGTTACCGCAGTTACAGCCACCGTAAATCATTCCGGGCTCTGCATCTGACGGCAGTCTGAACTGCCCTGTCTCGTATTCGTACAGAGTCCACAGATGATCCTTTTTATTAAAATAAGTTTTGCATCCTGCCTTCTCGTATGCCCTGTATTTCGCATCGCATACTTCCAGAAGATTTCTGTATTCCTCAGGTGTCATGCTGGTATCTACCTCTCCACCTGTGGGGACATATCTTGAAAATGCAAAGACTTTTACTTTCGATTTTACTGCTACATCTATAATATCCGGTATCTCCTTCATATTAGTCTTGGATACCGTGCTCATAAT
>JAUNDK010000089.1 GCA_030526115.1 Clostridia bacterium | reverse complement strand
GACGCTTTCGCTTTTTTAATTTCCACAAGTAAAACTTGTGGTTGTTTATACAAAATCAACCCTCACCTGTAGCGGTGAGGGTTTTGCTTATATATCGTATCTGCGGTTGTTTTCCTGCTTTGTGTAATATTCCTTTTTATCGTCGTACATGCGCTTGTCGGCTTCCTCGATAATTTCATAGAGCTGCATTTCTTCAACATCCCAGTACGGAACATATCCCACTGAAATTGAAAGCTCCCTTACAAGCTCTCCGCGCCATGAAGAAGTAAGCTTTTTCAGGTTCCTCTTTACCTCTTCAAATTCCTCCCTGGGTATTCTCAGCAGAGCGGCAAATTCGTCACCGCCTATTCGGAACAGATCTCCGTACTGTGAAAATGCTTTATTCAGGCATTCGGCAGCACCTCGAATCATCTCATCACCGGCTGAATGACCTATGTTATCGTTATTCCGCTTGAGTCCGTTAACATCAGCTATAACATACACAAAATCGCTCTTCATCTTTTCAAGAGTCATGCCCGAAAGAGTTTCTTCATAGGCTCTGCGGTTCTGAAGTCCTGTAAGCTGATCGTAATAAGAAGATGTGAGGAGCAGTTTGGTTCGTCTTCTCATAATATGAATATTTCCTGAGAAGATTAATATAACTGCAAGGAAGAGGAAACCGTTAAGGGTGATAACCCTGAGAATATCATCGGCAAAAAGATTCTCTCTGTTGGTTACCACAAGATACCATCCGAGGTTTTTGACATATTTGCTTACTATATATTCGCCGTTTTCGCCTTCTGTATAAATATATTCACGGCTGTTTTTCTCACTTAGCGTAACATTGTTCATGTGTACTTTCTCAATGTTTATTTCATCCGTATCTACCTGAACAAGGCCTTTTGAATCTACCAGGTTAATCTTCATATCGTACTGTTTTTCGTAATCATACAGCATATCCTGAAGATTTTTCATTTTTACACCGACACCGCACACTCCGAGGAGCCTGCCATTATCAGTGACTCTTGTGTTTACAAAAACAGTCCAGGTATTATTGTGAACTTCATCTACATCAACATCGAGATCATAATCTGTGTTTTTCTCAAGGAACAGGGAATACCACACATCGTGCTCATCGTTTTCGGGGTCTACTATTTTATTAAGCCCTTCCTGAGTATAATAACGGCCTGTTTTGGCCGAAACAACAAACACCGATTCATAACCGAGGCCTCTCTGAAGTCTTGAGAGAGTTTTCTGCATATTTAAAACATCTTTATCTGTGTTGTTTTCACTCTCTTCTTCTTCGAGGAAAGAAACCAGAGCCTGACCGCTTGCCATGGTTTTGGCTGCCATAATAGGTTCCGTAAGAGCAGAGTTTATTGTGTCGTGTATGCCTGATGCCAGTACAAGATTAAGCTCTTTTCGATTTTCCATACCCATGGCTTTCATGGAGTACATGGATACCACTGTGGAAATTACAATGCTTACAAGTACCAGAATAAACGAAAAGCCGGTTATTTTTCTATGTAAATTATTTTTCATGATTCATCACCTTTTTTCTATTATATCATATTGTTTCAATAAATAAAGTGCTAATTATCATAAACATATTGCAAAATTAGAGCATATTCACACAAAGTTCACTTTAAAAACATACAGTTCACAGAAATATGAAAGATAATTGCTGAACATCACTTTTCAGGGAGAATACTATGCCATTAAGTATTATTTTCGCATGGATAGCTGTTATCTGTTCACTTATTACTGTTTTCAGATTTGCAGTAAAGAAAAACAGACTGCTTAACAGAATATTTCACAAAACACACAAGCAGATAGGAATACTTATGATTCTTGCGGGACTCATACATGGCATTTTTGCGGGAAACAGCATAAAATCAACCATGTCGGATGCCTTTATCGGAGATATGCTATTCACGCTTAACGCAGGAACAATATGCTTTGTTATTTCCGTTCTTCTGCTCTTTACTTACATGCTGAGAAAGCTTCTTAAAAAGAACTGGATGATGCTTCACCGCATTCTTACAGTTGCACTTGTTGCTGTTCTTGCATTTCACATCTTCCAGATGGGAATAACTCTGCCGAGAGTTATCACTTATCTTGCCGATACACCGGGCGGAGAAGAAGTAGCCACAGAGGAAAGTCCTGATATGATAGTTCAGCCTGAAGAGCCTGAGACTAAACCTGAACCAACACCTACCCCTGAGCCTTCCGCAACTCCGAAACCGGAAGAAAGCTCCACAGAAAATGCAGACCTGTTCACTCTTCCGTTGAATGAAGAGTCTGAAATGTCCGAAGAAGCAGCTGCTGAGGAAATAAACGAAACCGAGCCTGAGGAAGTCAGCGAAGAATCTTCTGAAAATGAACCGGAAGAAGCTGAAGAGCCGGCAGTAAGCGCAAGTTTTTCGGGTGCGGTTCTTGCGGACGGAAGCTACTACGGAAGTGCAGATGGTTATAAGAGCACCATAAGTGTATGTGTTACTGTTGATGGTGGATGGGTAAGTGATATTTCGGTTACCGAAGAATATGAAACTCCGAAATATTTTGGCAGGGCAACCGATATAATATGGTCCATAATAAACCGGCAGACTCTCGAGGTGGATGGCGTAACAGGCGCAACATACTCATCAAAGGGAATTCAGCAGGCGGTTTACAATGCTTTGCAGGATGCCGTAATAAGCGGAGAACTCAACATAAGTGAAATAGAAACATGGTAAACCCGAAATTCTGTTAAATAAAGCGGTAAACAACCGTCGCTTCCTTTTGGAAACGACGGCCTTCTGTTTACTATTCTACAAAAATAAGCCGACCGTGGTTGTGTGAATCGGCATAATATGTTATAATAACAAACATATAATTTCAGGATGGTAAGTAATGTATGGAAGAAAATATTTTTCTCAGAGATAATCCTGCTGTGAAATTTGAGGATTATCTGGATTTTGATGATGAAGGAAGACTTAATTTAGGAGATACTCTCCCGGTTGTTGTTTATCGTATGCTCGAGTTCTCACTCAAAGAAGTACTCAGAGATCAGCTGGGAAAAGATATGCAGGTGGAGCTTTTCCGCAAGGCCGGCCGCAGAGCAGGTGAGTATTTCGCACAGCATCTACTTGATGTAACTCTGCCTGTTGATGATTTTATTCGTGAGCTTCAGGATAAAATGCAGGAGATGAAAATCGGTGTTCTCAGAATTGAGGACATAAACGAAGTAAGCGGAAAGGTTATTCTCACTATTGCAGAAGATGCCGACTGTTCGGGCCTTCCGGTTCTCGGTGAAACAGTCTGCAACTATGACGAGGGATTCCTTGCCGGAATACTGTCAAGCTATACAGGAAAAAACTACGATGCAACAGAAATAGACTGCTGGGCAACAGGTGACAGGGTATGCCGTTTCTGCGCAGAGGTTCATGAAAACTGAGGGTAAACTATGTCAGACAGAAACGCTGAAATACTTTTTGAATATCTGAGAAGCATTCTTTACGATAATAAGGTGAAATCTCCCGATATTAATGCCCTCGATGAAAGTTTCCGTAAACTTGGAATGGGACTTATGTATCTCGAAAAGGCCATTGCACAGTTGAAAGCATATTCAGCGGATTTATCCAAAGGAAACCTTTCCTGTGAGGCTCCACCCAGGGATAACCCCTTATGTGAGAACCTGAAGGGAATTCACGCAAATCTGAACCACCTTACATGGCAGGCAAAACAGGTTGCCAAAGGAGATTATTCTCAGACGGTTTCTTATCTCGGAGAATTCTCAGAGGCTTTCAATACCATGACCAGGCAGCTGGAAGAAAGAGAAAATCAGTTAAAAGAAGAGGCACAGCGGGAAAAAGAACTGGTTGATATGCTTAATGTATATAATCATGAGCTTGAGCATGAGGCAAACAGCGACAATCTCACCGGTGTCGGCAACCGTCATTTCTTCCTGATGAAAATGTCGGAAATGATAAAAAACGGGGACAGGATGATTCTTTGCTACTGCGACCTTGACCATCTCAAGTTTATAAATGACAGATACGGTCATGCCGCAGGTGATGAATATATCAGGGGTTTCGCTAATATAATCAAAACTCAGATTCGCAGTCACGATGTCTTTGCGAGAATGGGTGGCGATGAATTCTGCATACTTCTTAAAGACTGTCCGCTTAATGTTGCAGAAAGCAAAATTGAGAAAATCCAGCATATTTTTTCTCTTAACGGGACCGATGAATATCCCAGAAGTTTCAGCTGCGGTATAATAGAAGTGCCGGAGAATTCCGACTGCAACAATCTTGAAGAGCTTCTGAACAGGGCTGACGAGCTGATGTACAGTCAGAAAGAAAAACATCATAATGCATAATAAGAGCAGGATTTTTGTGAAAATGAAAATCCTGCTTCTGATATTTTAAATGGCAGAGTATCATTTGGGACACTCTGCCATTTATCTTCAGTCTTTGATATATACATATCCCGAGCCGGGCTTATAGAGATAATATTTGTTTACGATTGCTTTATATCCCCAGTCGTCGAGAACTTCCTTTTCTCTCAATGTGAAACCGAGGGAAGGGAGTATTTTGTTTGATGCCAGATTCTCTGAAATTGCATGGGCTGTAATACAAAGAATATCTGTTTCGCAGAAAAGATAATCTATTATTGCAATTGTGGCCTTTCTGGCAATGCCGTTGCCCCAGCAGGACTGCCTGAGTCTGGAACCGATGGAGGCTTTGCTGTGCTTGGGTTCATAGTTATATACCTCTATTATTCCGGCAAACTCATTTGTGTCCTTTGGGTAAATACCAAGAAAAAGAGATTCCCTGTTCTCAAAGATGCTGCCATACATGGCAGAAACAGCTTCTTCCGTATTTTTGAAACTGTATTCTGCAAGAAAAACAGGCAGATATCTTCTTACCATGGGATTATTGTTCATTTCTGTGATAAACGGAGCATCCTCAGGAGAAATTCTGCGAAGAATCAGTTCATCTGTTTCTATATACGGAATTTCATCGAATAATTTCATATCAGAGCCTCCTTATATTATGATTCTGCCGGTAAGTTTAAGAAATACACCCAACACCAGCATTACAACGATGATTGTGGAAAATGTGATAATCCGGTTTTTTGTTTTCTTCTGAATGTACAGAGTCTGAACCGCTATACCCGCAAAACAAACAAATACGCTGAGAATATGATGAGGGAAATCATTCATGACAGAAAGAACATAATAAACTCCCATCATGGCAAGAATTGAATTGCCAAGCCCCAGAACAACCGCACCGAGAGCATTCTGCTTTTTGCAGAAAAATGCGATATATCCTCCCGGAAGAGTAAGCAGAGTCCAGATAAACCAGTATTTGTAGAATCCAAGCGCCATACTGAAATCAAGGTAACCGATTGCAATCTGAACCAGATATACAAGAGGCTGACTGATAAGGAAGAATACAAAGCATTTCAAAGAAGCTTCCCATCCGCTGTTGCAGTTCACAACAATAATTACTGCGAATATAAGCCAGCACTCAACCATAACTCCAATATCCTGAAAAGATGTGTTTTCAAGGGCAGGAACAAGCATGACAGCTCCTGTGTAAATGCCGGTTATTACTGCAAATAACAGTGTTTTCATCCAGCTCATATTCAGTTTTCCATATAACTTTTCCATTTTTACCCTCAGAATCTGACGACAAGCTCATTTTCGCCGTCTTTGTATTTGTGTTCAATGTTTTTTATTGCGTATGATTTCAGCTCATCGAGAACATCGTCTTTTTCTTCGAGAGGATTGAAAGAATCTCCGCCATAGCATAATCTGAATTCGGTCCAGTCTTCCGCTTTCGAATACTCAATAACCGCTTCAGATCTGTTAATCTTTCGTTTATGCATAAGCTGAACAAGAACAAGCTCTTCAAACATAACCTGAATCATATGTATGGTTTTGCGGTCTGCCATAGTATTGCGCGCAAAGTCGGTTAGCTTTACAGCAAACTCATTCATATCAAACTCTGTGGAATTAATGCTGATATTCAGGCTCTGAAGCTGTTTGATGAATCTTCTGGTATTCTCCTTCTGTGGGTTACCGAAAATCTCATCCGGTGTGCCTTCCTCGTAAATACCGCCCTTATCCATATAAAATACACGGTTTGAAACTTCTCTTGCAAAGTTCATTTCGTGGGTAACTATCATAAGTGTTATTCCGTCATCTGCGAGGGACCTGACAAGTGCTTTTACTTCACCCACCCTTGTGGGGTCGAGGGCAGATGTTGGCTCGTCCAGCAGGAGAACCTGAGGTTCCATTGCAACGGCTCTTGCCACGGCAACACGCTGTTTCTGTCCCCCCGAGAGCTGATCGGGAAATTTATGTCCACGCTCTGCCATGCCCATTTTACCGAGTATTTCAAGAGCACGCTTTTCAGCTTCCTCTTTTGATCTGCCCAGAAGCTGAATCTGGGGAACAGCGACGTTTTCAAGTACGGTAAGGTTATCAAACAGATTAAAACTCTGAAAAACCATACCCACCTGCTTTCTTATTCTGCTCATGTCACATCCGGGTGCAGTAATGTCTGTGCCGTTTATATATACCTTGCCTGAAGTGATTTTATCGAGCCCGTTAATACATCTTAACAGAGTGGATTTGCCTGTGCCGGATGGACCGATAATTGAAATGATATCTCCATCGTATATTTCTGTGCTTACATCCTTAAGAGGGCAGGAGGCTTTGTATTCCTTGCGGAGATGTTCAATTTTAATGATTGCTTCTCTCATCATTTTGCCTCCTTATGTTTTCTTGGATTAATCGAAAATTCTATTCTGTTGAGGATAAGTGAAAGTATCCATGAGAGTATAAGATATATTACCGCTGTTGTTACGAGAGGGAATACCGCCTCAAAGGTACGGCTCCTGATAATGTCACCTGCTCTTGACAGATCGAGTATTGAGATATAGCCGACAACGGCAGTGCCCTTTA
>JAUNDK010000088.1:1638-6985 GCA_030526115.1 Clostridia bacterium | reverse complement strand
GAGCCCCGTCGTCCGCTCCATTTCAAACCTTCTGTTAATTCAGAAGGTTTTTCTTTTTGTATAAAGTAATTAAAACATCAATCTTTTATCTGACAAATCCAGAATCATCTCAAAGGGGAGTGTCATTTGATATTAACAGCAAAGGCAAGGCTCACACGAACCTTGCCTGAAATAATATCTTATTTTATATTCTTTCTGTAAATTAAATAGAGACCCTTTAAAAGTAACTGATCGTCATAGATAATCTCTCTGTCACAGTAGGGGAGAATAATGGAGGAAAGTCCGCCTGTGGCTACAACAGTAACCTTCTTGCCGAGTTCCTTCTCAATTCTTGTAATCATTCCGTCAATTGCTGCGGCATGACCGATGGCAACACCGCTTCTCATGCAGTCAACTGTGTTTTTGCCGATGAGGCATGCAGGCTCTTCAATGCTTATGGAAGGAAGCTGTGCGGCATTTGCGGCAAGTGCACCGAGGGAAGAGCGTGGGCCCGGCATAATCATACCACCGAGGTACTTTGCACCCTCGTCAACAACTGAGAGTGTTGTGGCTGTGCCCATGTCAATAACAACAGCAGGCAGAGAGTATAACTCTGTGGTGGCTACGGCGTCAACAACAAGGTCAGAGCCGAGCTGTGCAGGGTTATCAATGAGAATATTGAGTCCTGTCTTAATTCCGGGACCGACCATCATAGGAGATTTTCCTGTAATAAGTTTGATGGCACGTTTAACAGGTCCTGTAACAGGAGGCACAACAGAGGATATGATGCAGTCTGTGATATCCTCAGCATGAATTCCCTTCATATCCAGCATGGATTTAATCTTGATGGCATATTCATCAGATGTCTGAGTGTGGTCTGTTCTGAGTCTGGACATGGAGACTGCCTCTCCGCTGTCATTTACGGCTCCGATAACAACGTTTGTGTTACCAATATCAATAGCAAGCAGCATGAAGCTCATCCTTTCTTTATTTATTAATGATGTTTCTGCTGTTTATATTTTAAAGCAATAAAAAAAATTTTTCAAGTAAAAGAAAAAAATCACTCAAATACGAAATCTGTGATATAATACCACTTGCAGTTTTATTTTTTGGAGAAAGAAAAATGGCTAACAGAAAATCAGGAAATGTAATGGCTTCGATACTCAATAACAATTCAGATCCCAGCCTGAGAATAACACTTGCAGCCGTGGTAGCTCTCGCTCTGCCGGCTATCATAGAGCAGGTAATGGTCACTCTTGTAAACTATGTGGACACCGCTATGGTAGGATCTCTCGGAAGTGTTGCGACGGCATCGGTAGGACTTACGGCAAGTACAACATGGCTTTTAAACGGTGTTCTTAATGCGGCGGCTGTCGGTTTCTCTGTTCAGGTTGCCCACATGGTAGGCGCCCGTAATTACAAAGAAGCGAGGGAGATAACAGGTCAGGCATTAAAGTTTGTTATACTCGGCGGACTGATAATGTTTCTCATTGCCTTCGGAATCAGCTTTCCGCTTCCTACTCTGCTCGGTGCTTCCGGTGATGTAAAGGAGAGCGCTTCTCTCTATTTCAGAATATACTCATTCGGTGTGCCTTTCAATTTCACCGTGCTTATGCTCTCAGCTATAATACGCTGTTCGGGTGATACAAAAACACCTATGTTCCTGAATTTTGGAATAAATATTCTCAACGTAATATTCAACTTCCTGTTTATTTACGATACAAGGGAACTTACCCTGTTCGGTAAATCCTTCACAATGTGGGGACTCGGCCTTGGAGTTGCGGGAGCCGCCCTCGGTTCCATCATGGCTTTATTTATCATCGCCATGTGCTATGTTTTGGTAATATTCCGAAGAGAAACACCTGTAAAGCTGATAAAAGGGGAGAACTACTCTTTCAGAAAAACAACTTTAAGCTCCACATTGAAAATAGGCCTTCCCGTTCTGTTCGAGAGAACTCTCATGAGCTTTGCCCAGGTGGTAATCACCTCGGTTATCACAAGAATAGGCACAGCGGCAATAGCGGCAAACCATCTTGCGGTTTCGGCTGAATCACTCAGCTATCTTCCTGCAAACGGTGTAAGCACCGCAGGAACAACTCTCATCGGTCAGGCTCTTGGAGCAGGAAGAAAAGACCTTGCGAAGAAATTCTCACGAATTGTGCTCATCATAGGTGCGGTTATGATGACAGGGGGAGGCATTATGCTTTACTGCCTTTCCGAGAATCTCATTGCCATATTCTCTGCAGATCCCGAGGTAATAAAGCTTGGTGGTTCGGTACTTAGAATAGTAGCTTTTGCTGAGCCGTTCTTTGCCCTCAGTATAGTATCCAACGGAATACTCCGTGGAGCAGGTGACACAAAGGGGCCTTTCCTTATCAGCCTTATCACCATGTGGGGTGTGAGAATTACCCTTGCATTTGCACTTTCAGGCAGATTCGGTCTTCACGGTGTGTGGATTGCAATGGCGATAGAACTCTTTGCCCGCGGTATGCTCTATTTCATCAGGGTAATGCGTGGCAAGTGGATGAATTTCAAAGTAATAAAATAAAAGTACAGCCCACCATGGTCAGTTCCGTGGTGGGCTTTTATAGTGCAGATATATTATTTCAGAATTTTGCCGAGAAGTTCGAAAACTTCTTTTACATTGATAGGTTTTGCGAGGTGACCGTTCATACCGGCATCAAAGGCTTCACGCCTGTCTTCTTCGAAGGCATTTGCGGTCATTGCTATAATAGGAATATTCGCTTTCTGCGGGTCAGGGAGTTTGCGGATAATCTTTGTTGCTTTATATCCGTTCATATTCGGCATCTGAATATCCATGAGTACAAGGTCGTAATAGTCGGGCTCTGCCTTTTCCATCATATCAACACAGATAACACCGTCAGTGGCATGTTCAATAATAAATCCGACTTCAGAGAGAATTTCTGTGACGATTTCCGTGTTGAGGTCGTTATCTTCAGCGAGGAGTATGCGTTTACCGCTGAAAATACCGTTTTCGAATTCATCGGTCTCATTTTCCACAGGGATAAATCCGTCGGCAATTCTGTGGGGAATGGTAACGGTGAATTCTGTTCCCTTACCAAGTTCGCTTTCAACGGTTATATTGCCTCCCATAAGCTCCACGAGCCTTTTAACGATAGGCATACCGAGTCCGGTACCTTCAATTCTTGTTTCGGTAGAGGTGTGCTCACGGGTGAATTCATCAAAAATAAGTGGCAGATAATCAGGAGACATACCGATTCCGGTATCCCTTACCTTTGCCTGAATAAGGGTTGTGCCTTCCTTGTCTGACGGAAGTTCATCAATGGTTACTATTACTTTTCCGCCTTCCGGGGTGTATTTGTAAGCGTTTGAAACTATATTAAGGAAAATCTCGTTGAGCTTGACAACATCGCAGAATATGTACCTGGTTTTTACATTACTGGTGGTAATAAACTCGATGTTTTTCTTTGACATCAGGTCTGAATATACATCATTTACCTCACTGCAGATTTCATTTGTATCGCATACAATTTCGTCGAGCTGCATTTTTCCGCTTTCGATTCTTGCCATCTCAAGAACATTATTAATGAGGGATAGCAGAAAATCACTGGAGCTGCGTATTTTTGAAAGGTAAGACCTGCAGCGTTCAGTGTCGTCAAAATATTTATCCATAAGCTCGGAATATCCGATAATCGCATTCATAGGAGTACGGATATCGTGAGACATATTGAAAAGGAAAGTTGACTTCGCCTTGTTGGCAAGTTCAGCGGCCTTTTTCTCTTCGCTGAGTCTGATGCTTTGCTCAATCTGTCTGACCTTCTGGTCACTTAACAGTCTGGTGACATAAAGAACATTTGTGGTTCTTCCGTTGGCATCACGCTTTTTCGAGATAAATCCCGCAGCATGCCAGTAACCGTCTTTGGAACGGTAGTTCATATCAATCAGTTCCTGATGCGCAAGTCTGTCGGGAAGTGTGGATAAATCGAAGAACTCCATAACTTCATCATGGAATTCATCAGCGACAAAGTTGTTGCAGAGTTCTATCATTTTGGTGGATGCAGAGCCCTCGTGACCTGTGAGGGAGTGAACCTCGTTATCACTGGCGATTTCTTCGTAGAAATCATTCTGAAGATCTATTCGGAATATACCGAAATAAAGTTTTGCTATGGCGTAGATAATCTCATTGCTCAGCTCAAGTGAAGACCTGTGATTTTCCGCAATCATAAGCTGATCCTCAAGTTCTGAGTTGAGTTTTTCTATTTCACGCACGTGAGTCATGTGCTTTTCTTCTTCTCTTATTGAGGAGAGTTCCTTGAAAAGTGAAGAAGCAATAACAGAAATCAGCAGGAGCTGATCTGTATGTTTTGTGGGGTTGTCTACTCCGAGAAAGCCCACCAGTTCACCGCCTCGTGAAAAAGGAGCGGCCATCAGAGTGCTGATGTTCTGTGGCTCGAGAGTTTCATAAGCCAGAGGGTCATTTTTTTTGAGTTCCTCGTTAACTGTGATGAAGAATGCTCCGTGCTCTCTGAAGTTATGGTACCATATTTCAACAACCTCAACGGGAACCATCTGAAGGTTATCCTTCTCGGGGTTAACACCTTCTTTGCACCATTCAAATGTGTTGTCTACAAATGCTTTATCTGCGTTCTGCTCAAATATGTATGAGCGGTCTGCTCCGAAATAAGCTGCAATCTCTTCAACCTGTTCTTCGATACTCAGACATTCTTCAGGTTTACGGTTTAATATATCGAGAAAGCTTCTGATTGCATCTTCCTGGCTTCTTTCAGATATTAACTGTGATCTCACTGAATAACACTCTTTTCATTCATTTTTTCAAATATATAATATACATTTATATTAATATTACCATAGTAACCGATTCAGCACAAGTGGAATAATGTGTCAAAAATATAGATTATTCCCAGAAAAGAATTACCCGGGTATTAACTCGGGTAAAACAGGTTTTTATTCTGACTCGGTTTTTTTCAGAACATGACTGAGCTGTCTGAAAACATCATTTACATTAATCGGTTTTGCGAGATGTCCGTTCATGCCACAGCGCAGGGCTTCTTTTTTATCCTCTTCAAATGCGTTTGCAGTCATGGCTATAATCGGAATACCCGATTTTTTCGGGTCCGTCAGCTTTCTTACGGCAACGGCTGCCTCATAACCGTTCATGTTCGGCATCTGAATGTCCATGAGTATGAGGTCAAAGTAAGAAGCAGTGTGGTTTTCTATTTTCTCAAGACAGATTTTTCCGTCTTCGGCACGAACTATTTCAAATCCTACTTCTGTCAAAATCTCGGTTGCAATCTCAGCATTAAGATCGTTATCCTCTGCGAGAAGAATTCTTTTACCTTTGAAAATCTCCATATCAACAGAGAAA
>JAUNDK010000088.1:0-1628 GCA_030526115.1 Clostridia bacterium | reverse complement strand
TCTTTTTCATCGGCTATGCGGTGCGGAATACTTACATAAAATGTGGTTCCTGTTCCTTTTTTGCTGTTTACTTCAATTGTACCGCCAAGCAGGTCCACAAGCCTTTTTACAATCGGCATACCGAGTCCGGTGCCCTCAACCTTTGCGTCGGTTGTGCTGTTTTCTCTTGCGAATTCCTCGAAAATATGAGGGATAAACTCCTCACTCATGCCAATTCCGGAGTCTGCAATGCAGGTTCTTATCAGAGTGTAACCGTCTTTGTCATAAGGCAGTTCATCTACGGTAACCGTGACGTGACCACCGGGATTTGTATATTTGTATGCGTTCGAAATAAGATTGATATAAATCTCTCGTAATTTTGTTGTATCACAGAATATATACGGATGACTGACATTGCAGCTGACTGAGTAAGAGAGTTTTTTCTCTTCCATCATCTCGGTGAACATGGTTTTCATTTCATCGCAGAAGGAGTTCACTTCACCGGGAGTTTCATCGAGTTCGATTTTGCCCTGTTCAATTCTGGTCATCTCGAGAACATTATTTATGATTGATAACAGAACCTCGTTGGAGTTTTTGATTTTATCAAGGTAATCCTGTCTTTTCAAAGGCTCATCCTGATGTTTTTCCAGCAGATCTCTGAAACCGATAATTGCATTCATCGGGGTTCTTATGTCATGGGACATGTTGAAAAGAAAGGAAGTTTTTGCCCTGTTTGCCTGTTCCGCTGATTCAAGGGCGGATTTAAGCTGCTCACCCTGTTCGGAAAGCATCTTCTGAACACGTTCGTCTTTCTTTTTAACCAAGATGAAATAAAACATATCTCCCGCAAAGAGCATGGCGAGTATAATGTAAATAGATACGAGAATTACCCAGTCGGGTCCCTTCTCATAAATATCATCGCATGTGGCAGACATTACTGCTGTCCAGTTGGAGTTGGTGTCAAGGTGCCTGAAGCTCCACATACATTCCTGTCCAAGGGCATTGTCCGCAAGAATTTTACCGCTGGTCTGTGATTTTACCAGTTCCTTAAGTGCGGTCTGATTTATTACGCCCTGATTGTAGGAATAGATAAAACTGAAGAAATCTTCGTTTTTCATGGAGTTGTCTTTCAGAACATACTTGCCGTTTTCATCTATTATTGATACACCTGCGCTGGCATATCCTGAAGGGAAGACCCAGCGTGTTTTAAGAACATCATTGGGTATAATACGCATCAGAATTGCCTCTCTCATAGTATCGTTGTCCATGAGAAATATCTGTTTGCAGAAAGCAATGGCGAAAGATCCCGTTACGGGGTTTGTAAAATGCGGTGTTACAAAAAGAGATTTTTTATCGGTCCATCCAGAGAACAGCTGGGTTCTTCCGGCGTATGAAACGGAGAAGTTTTCACGGTCAGAGAGGTGGCTTTCTCTGGAATAACCGGAGTAATCGTCTGCCCAGATAACCTGTGCATAAATATCATCGCTGATTCTGACGGATTCAAGGTAATGCATAGCTTCTTCTATTGTAAGCTCATTTTCGTTGATGTAATTTGCCCATGTGGAACTGACACTTTCGGTTTCACGAAAATAGTTATCGGCAATACTGCATACAATTTCGGTGGTTCCCTGAAAGTTCTCTTCGGCAAG
>JAUNDK010000087.1 GCA_030526115.1 Clostridia bacterium | reverse complement strand
GGGAATGAATAAGGCTAAAGCCAGAGAGAAAATCAGAGAAGCAATGCGAGAACATAAACTCTCACAGGCTCAGATTAATGCAATGCTGGAAGCGATTAAGGCATTATCAAGACGAGAGAAGGTTCAAGTTGACAGAAGAACTTCGTTTGATAAATGCACAGAATATCATTGCCCTGTTTGCGGAAGATTTTTCTTCGAATATGGCGATATGGTGATAAGCATTCCAAAATATTGTGATGAATGCGGACAGGGAATAAACTGGGGGAAATAAAAATGAGAAAGTTTACCGATGAAGAGATGATTAAGGTTGTAAAGCTTTGCTGTAACGCAGACTGTGACGAATGTCCATTCGAAAAAGACTGTGTTTCAGGAAGAAGAGAGGAAGACAACTGTAGCACCAGTCAGGAAGTGTTAAAGTGGCTCGACAAACTGCCTGAGAGGCTTAAAATGGCAAATCCTGACGCTGAAAAAATCTATAATGCCGGATATGGGTATGGGTATAATTATGGATATCAATCCGCAAGCCGAAAGATTATGGACGCTGTTACGATATCCCTTATTGATTTTAACGGAAAGGATGATATCAATGGCTGACATAGTTACAAAAACAATTTACCAGTGGCCCGGCAAGGATGGCAGGAAATGGCTTGCCGATATTGAAGACATGGCGGCGGCCCTTGAAAAGACATTTAAATACAGATGGCATGACCTCAGGGAAGACCCTGAGGATTTGCCGCCAACAGAAGGATTATATTTAACTTTAGACAACTCAATTTTCAGCAAGGGATTATTTATTCCCGAAGTTCTAATCTGGCAGACCGAAAATGATTTAGGACTTCCGTTAGGTTGGAGAAGTAATGATGACTGGATTATGGGCTGCATGATTCAAAGAGATATTATCGCATGGAAAGAGATTGAGCCGTTTGAGGAGGTAGATGAATGAGTAAAGTAATACATCCTTGCGATTTATGTGATAGAAGAAAAGACTGCTGGGATTGCGTATGGCACACTTTACTTGCAAAGAAAAAATGTGATAGCTACGACTGTATGTTCTATTACGAGGACGGTTGTTTACATGGATTTGACGAAAAGTGTGGTTGCAGTAAAGCATATGTGACAGAAGAAGACGATTTCGAGGTGGAGAGCGATGACTAAACCACAGCTTATCACAATCATAATTCCGATATTCCTTTACATTTGTTGGAGTTATCATAGTATCAAATATATGTTTTCGGATGAACCTTATGACGAAAATAAGGATTCTTCAAGTGTGATGTGGGGGATTATAACAACCATAGCGATTCTTGTTACCATAGTATTTAGCGCTGTGAGTTATATATTTAGAGCATGGGGGCTATGAAATGACTAACCACGAAATAATCGAAGAGATCCAGAAGCTGGCAGAGTACCGGTGTGATAAGGTCTGCGACCACGCAGGACAGTGTGAAGGCTGTGAGATGGATATTGCGGTCAGCGCAGTGATAAAAAAATCAAAGAACGCGGCGAATACGCGGCGAAAGACGGCGATTTGAGAGGTGACAGGGTATAAATCAGCATGACTTAAAGCTTGAGAAGTATGGCATACCAAAATGGATGTATCGCACACTCAGATGGCAGTGTCTCGGCTATGACGACATGAAGGCAGAGGCAGAAGCTCAGATAGGATTGTCGGCGGTACAGATGACAGGTATGCCCCACGGCTCAGGCACATCGGACACAACAGGCAATCAGGCGCTTAAACACATGGCAAAGATGAGCATAGTCAGTAACATAGACAAAGCTCTGACCAAGGCATGTGAGGATGTTCCCACAAGAAAAGCTCTGAAGGAGAACATTATCCACGGAACTCCGTTCAATTACCTTGATGCGTATTGTGGGATAAATCAGTTCTATGAGATGAGACGAAGGTTTTTTTATCATCTGGCAATATACATGGGACTGCTCGAAAACGAGTGAACAAAATGAAGTCGAATCGTGATATATTTATATCATGGACATTAGCACACAAGGTCCTCCAAATAGGATAAACTGACAGGAAAGTCGAGGCATTAGCTTCGGCTTTTTTGTTGTCCAAATACACAGAAAGGGGAGTGAACGAATGTGGCTTATAATCGCAATGTTTGTCCTAAACCGAATAAATGCGTTTATGACGATGTTAATAAGAGCGGCCTGCATTTTTGTATGCTTCCCCGCTGTATTTACACTATGTACCCAGAGGAAACAAAGGTGAAAAAAGAAAATCCGGAGAAAACTCCGGATTAGTACTTTGGTGTTAAGTTCAGTGTTGAAATCAATGCGTCTTTCAGTATTGCGGATACATTGACCTTTGCTTTTGTTGCCTCATAGTCAAGCCATGCAGGGAGAGTAACATTTCTTCTTACAGACTTTGTCTCGTTGGCTTTTCTGTATTCATCGAAATCGATGTCTACCATGGTAACAATTTTACCTGTGTTTTCCGCCGCAATCTTCTCATAATTGCTCGGATCGGGAACGGGTAAGCCATCGTCCTGGTTGTCAATTCCCATAAGACCTATTGCATCTCGAGCCATCTCGATTGCTTCAGCGAGAGTATCGCCTTCGCTGTTACAGTCAAAATCAGGAATATAAGCAACATAACCATCTTTACAAGATTCAAAAACAACAGGGTATGCGGTTCTCATACTGTGTACCTCCTAAAACAGATAGGTGAGACAGGGGGCTTTATTTAAGTCCCCTTCTCTTGATGATTGCCTGTGCAAGCTGTTCGTTTACTTCGGTATGTCTCGGAATCATCTCTTTTTGAGTTCCGTCGGTATATACATCATGATTAGCTCCGTGACGTTTTAAATACCAGCCGTTCTGTTCGAGCAACTTGATGAGGTCTTTTCGTTTCATTGTCTCACCTCTTGATTGTATTATACACACTGTGGTGTGTATTGTCAAGTCTTTTTTGAAAGGAGACATGCGATGAACAAAAGAAATAATCAGTACACAAGAATAGCAAATAAGCTCATCGCAGAGCTCCCAGAGTTTGAAGAGCTTCGTGATTCAGGTGTAAGAATTGCTTTTCTTGAATCTGACGAAGAAAAGAAAAAGAACCGAAAGATTATCTTCGGTGATTGTGCTGCTGTAAACAAATCACGTTATGACTGGTGTTGCCCTTTCGATTTTCTGATTACTGTCTATAAACCAAATTGTGAGCTTTTTGGTTTTGACAGAGATAAATATATAACCCTTATCCGCCACGAACTGCATCACGCAGGAGTTGATAATGACGGTGACGAGCCGAAGTATTATGTGATTCCTCATGATGTCGAAGAATTCTGGGATATCATCAACGATAAGGGTCTGGACTGGCAGGTTAAGTAATGCCAAGAGGCTCACCAAAAGAGCATATGGAGAAAATCGGAAAAGATACACGATTCGGAGCAAAGAATGGTCCTGATCCTATAGAAGCAGGAGCAAAAGGAAATGAAGCTAAGGCGATAAGAAAAACCATTAAATCCTGTCTTGATGAAAAGCTCGACAGGGACAAGGTGGCCGACATACTCGCAAAGAGATGTTACTCCGGCAACCTTAAGGCAATTCAGATGGTTCTTGACCTTATGGGTGAAACAGGTCAGACAGGCGCACCACAGCAGGTCCAGGAAGACGACCCACTAACAAAAGCAATGGAGGAAATGGGAAGCAATGTATTCACAGAAACAGATGGAGATACTTAAGTTCGCATCGTCTGAGTATGATGCGCTCATCTGTGACGGTGCAGTTCGTTCCGGCAAAACTTCCATAATGAGCATGGTGTTCATCATCTGGGCAATGCGGAACTTTTCCAACACGTCTTTCGCTGTTTGTGGAAAGTCGGTGCAGTCGGCGGTCAGAAACATATTGAGACCGCTTATGGCAATGACTTATTGGAACAAGTACGGGTTTATCCTGAAATACTCCGTTAGTAATCACTGCCTTATGGTTACCAAGGGAGACAGAACAAATTACTTCTATGTCTTCGGCGGCAAGGATGAAAGCTCATATATGCTTATACAGGGCATGACCCTTGCAGGCGTGTTTCTTGATGAGGTAGCTCTGATGCCGAGGAGCTTCGTAGAACAGGCACTTGCAAGATGTTCAATAGACGGTTCAAAGTTCTGGTTTAACTGCAACCCTGATAACCCACAGCACTGGTTTTATACAGAATGGATACTTAAGTCAGAGGAGCGCAATGCAAAACACCTGCACTTCCTGATGACAGATAACCCTTCATTATCTCCTGAAATACTCAAAAGATATGAGAGCATGTACTCAGGTGTTTTCTATGAGAGATACATCCTTGGTCAATGGGTAGTTGCAGAGGGCCTCGTTTATCCGATGTTTGATAAGGAAACAACAGTAGTCAAGCCGGACAGTTCCATGCATTACGGAAGATACAAAATAAGCTGTGACTATGGTACTCTCAACGCTTCCAGTTTCGGCTTGTGGGGGCTCGGTGATGATGGTATATGGTACCGTCTGGATGAGTTCTATCATTCAGGACGAGAGACAAACAGACTGCTCACAGATGAGGAGTATTATGCAGCACTTGAAAACCTTGCAGGGGACAGAGCTATCGACAAGGTAATTGTTGACCCTTCCGCCGCATCGTTTATCACATGTATAAAGAGGCATGGTAAGTACAGAGTAGCACACGCATCAAACAGAGTAACTGACGGTATAAGGCTCACGGCCGTACAGCTTCAGCAGGGCAGAATAAAAATACAGAACAACTGTAAAGATATTATAAAAGAGTTCGGTTTGTATCGCTGGGATGAGAAATCTCATGAGGATAAACCGATTAAGGATAATGACCACGCAATGGACGATATGAGATATTTCGTCATGGATACATTCCGTCAGAGTGCGGTCAGATTTTAGTGAAAGGGGATGAATCAGATGTATATAACACACGGACAGCTTATAAACGAGAAAATTCGTTCCGAAGCTGTAATGAGTGACCTTGATTTCTTTTCAAAGGAAATTGTTGCATGGAAAGCAAGCGAACCAAGACTTGAAGCAATAACTGCCGACAAGTATTACAAAGGTGACCACGATATTCTCAATAGACGAAGAACCACCTTCAACAGCGAGGGCAAGGAAATCGAAACAAAGCGACTTCCAAACAACAGAGTGGTTGACAACCAGTATGGCAAGCTGGTGGATCAGAAGAAAAACTATCTCCTTTCAAAGGAAATCACTTTTGATTCAGATAATGCTGAATACATTTCAGCACTCAAAAAGATATTCAACCGCAGAGCAATGAGAAGCATTAAACTCTGCGGTCAGAATGCCATCAACGGCGGTATTTCATGGATTTTCCCTGATATCACAAAAGACGAAATCAAATTCAGAGTTTTCCCGGCTTATGAGATTCTCCCATTCTGGAAGAATTCTGAGCATACAGAGCTGGACTGTGCTGTCAGGTATTACACTGCAGAATATTACGATGTTGATAAGACAAAGAAAACACTTGAACTTGTAGAAATCTACAAGACAACAGGCGTTGAGAGATATCGCCTTGAGGGTGGAACGCTTCACCCTGAGGAGGAACTTGTTCCTTATCTTTCAACAAATGATGGACTTTTCAACTGGGACAGAGTTCCTCTTATTCCGGTTAAGGCAAACCCGAGGGAAATTCCGCTTATCAAGAGGTGTAAGGAGCTTCAGGATTCCATAAACCTTGTCTGGAGTAACTTCGTAAACCTTACAGATCAGAACCCATACAACATGGTTCTCATAGTTAAGAACTACAGCGGAACAGACGCAGAATGCGTCTGGGATAAGGTTGCAAAGGACGGAGTTATCAATGTAGATACCATTGACGGTGTTCCAGGTGATGTTGATAAGCTTCAGATTGATGTCAATGCCGATAATTACAAGACAGTAATCGACTGTCTTAAAAGAGCAATGATAGAGAACTGCCGTGGTTTTGATGCCAAGGATGACAGACTTTCCGGCAACCCTAATCAGATGAATATACAGTCAATGTATTCTGATATTGATTTGGATGCCAACGATATGGAAAACGAATTTCAGGGAGCTTTCGAGGAACTGTTATGGTTCGTCAACAAATATCTCAAGCTGGCAGGCCTTGGAGATTTCTCCGGTACTGATGTCGATGTGATATTCAACAGGGATATCCTTATCAACGAGAGTGAAGCAATCGCAAACTGCAGAGATTCCGCAGGCGTAATATCTCAGCATACTATCATTGCCCAGCACCCTTGGACAAGAGACGTCAAAAAAGAGCTTAAACTGATTGAGGATGAAAGCAAAGAGCCTGATGAAAATTATGATGGAGCTTTTCCTCCGAACAGGATGGATATAAATGCCGAGTAATCCAAAAGATAAACTCAACTCAAAGAAATTCCGTAAGATAATGGCAAATGCTTCGTATTGGTCAAAGATAATGCAGAATCTTACGGATATTGAGGTTGAGGCGACAGAAAAAGAGATAAATAGCATTGAGCAGATCTATAAAACGGCTCAGAGCAATATCTCAAAAGATATCACATACTGGTATAACAAGTTTGCCGGTAATAACGTCTTGAGCTTTGCGGATGCCCAGAAGCTCCTGAACAAGGATGAGCTTGAGGAATTTCACTGGACCGTAGATGAGTACATAAATCACGGGCAGGAAAACATTGACGGAGCATGGGAAAAGCAACTGATAAATGCATCTTCAAAGGTTCATATCAAGCGCATGGATGCATTGAATATGCAACTTGAGAACGCAATACAGCAATTATACGCCTCAAACGAAAAACACCTTGACGGGCTTTTAATGAGCGTTTATGACGATGCTTATTACAGGTCAATATATGAAGTCAAAAAGGGTATGAACATCGGCGCTTCCTTCAACCAGCTTGACCATCATGTGATAAACAAGGCAATAAACAAGCCCTGGTCAATTGACGGGCAGACATGGAGTGAAAGATTATGGGGCAACAGAGAAACCATAATCAACAAGATGAAAACCGACTTTACTCAGGGTATTATCCGTGGCGAATCACTTGATAAGCTTACAAAAAAGCTTTCCGATGATGTTGA
>JAUNDK010000086.1 GCA_030526115.1 Clostridia bacterium | reverse complement strand
TTATGGCGGTCTCGTAGTCAACTATACTTTTATTTCCTACTTCAAGTTCAAATCCAAATGCTCCTATATGAAGTTTTATATCTCTAATGGAGTTTACTATTTCTGTTCCAGAAAGTTTGGCAAGGAACTCTCTGAGAAGGTCGCTTTCCGGATTCAGGTTTATTACAACCCAATCAGGCAAAGTTTCAAACATTGATTCCGCCTCGTTAAGAAGAACAGTTTTTCCTGAACCTCTTACACCTGTGATTATATATGAATGAGAAGATGGAATATCAGATGTGAAATCATCGAATATTTCAGTCTGTTGCGAATATCGTTGTATCATTTCTTCGGGACTTTTGCCGAATGAAATTGAGAATGGGTTATTTGACATGGCACAAATCCTCTTTTACTAATTTTTACTAATTTTATTCTTTTAGATAAGAAATGTCAAGCATAAGACAAAAGCACCGCTCCAATTATGGAACAGTGCTTTGTTTCACGTGAAACGTTATTCGCTGAAATTGTCATGTAAGAATTTACTGAGGTGTTCCCAGCATTTCTCGGGGGCCAATGGGAAGCTCTGGGCGTGGGGTGCTTCGTCAATTATCAGAAGTTCCTTCTTCCCTGCACAGGCCTCGTAGTTGCGTCTGGAAAAATCGGTTGGAACAAAACTGTCGCTACCGCCGTGAATGAACAGCACAGGCAGTCTGTTTTTCTTTAATACATCCACGGTGTTGCATCCGTCAATGTCAAAGCCTGCTATGTGCTTACAATAGAATTTCTGAGTATAAAGCAGTGGGAAAGTCGGCAGATGATAATCGTGTTTTAAATTATGTGCAAACTGTTCCCTCGGGGAAGTATATCCGCAGTCAGATACACAGCCTTTAACCTGAGGCGGTAAATCAAGACCCAAAGTCATGGTGACAGTTGCACAGCCCATGGAAACACCCATGAGGATAATCTCGCAGTCATCACCGAGTTCAGAGATGATTTTCTGAATCCATTTAAGGCAATCGTAACGCTCCTTAATACCGAAGCATATATATTTGCCCTCGCTTTTATTGTGGGCTCGTTGATTCGGTAAAAGTATGCTGTAACCGGCCTCGTGAACATACCTTGAAGATACGGCGAAATCATTGTTGTTGAAACTGTGGTAGCCGTGCATCATGAGAACAACTTTCTTCGATACCTCGCCGTTTTCTTTATATGCCGGCATGAATCTTGCCCACAGTTTTAAACCGTCATCGGATTTAATCTTCCATTCTTCAAAGGGTTTAGATTCAATATACTCTCTGCCCTTTGCGAGTACAGGCTCAATTATTGCCCAAGGATCATTGGGATTTTTGAACACAGGCGGTTTCGGTTCAATTCTCAGTATGCTGAAGCGGAACATATAATATCCTGCCGCAAATGTGAGTGCTGTAAGCACAGCAAGAATTATCAGTAAAATGATAAAGATGTTCATAGTAATCAGAATTCGTAGTCGATGGCGATACCGCTCTCCCTCACCTCATGAACATAGGGCTTAACATAGGAGCAGTGGTATTCGTCCTTTGAGTAAACATCGAGGTCCTCTTTTGAATTGAGTGTTACCTCGAGGATAACATCGTAGCTTCTTGCGCTTCTTAAAAAGTCAGCATAAGCATTAACCTCAACTATGCATGGAACATTGCCTCTCATGGAGAGAAATCGGTCGATGAGGGCCTGACAGTTCTCAGGGGTTGGGTCTTTAAGTTTGTTGAATAATACGTGTTTAACCATAGTAAATCACCTTTTCTGATGTATTTTATGAGCCTATTCTACTATTTAAATATGAACAAATCAACAGGCAAAAATCAAACTTGATAATGTTCAAAAGCGGTGATATAATCATTTCAGTTATATATTATAATATTTATAAAAAGTAAAGAGGTCTGGATTAATGAAACAAAAAAGAGGCTTTGACAGAGGTCTTGGAATGATTTATCTGTTCTTTCTTGTGTACTTCTTCTACAACGGCTTTATGTCTTTCATGCCGAAGTATTACGGAGAGATTGGAATCACCGACAGTCAGATTGGTCTGATAAACGCCGCATCGGCACTGGCAAGCACATGTGCACAGCCGATAATCGGATCGCTTACGGACAGAGCTAAGTACAAGAAAACCGTTATTGCGGTGTCAGCGATAATAAGCGGTGTGCTCTACTTCCTTACGGGACTTACGGTTAAGTTTGTTCCCGTACTCATAGGAATGGCCTGTATAAGTATGGTTAACCTGAGCATAATGCCCGGTGTAAATACCATAGCCCTTGAGTACACTACGAAGAACAAACTCGGCAAGCTCGGTAACTACGGTCCGATAAGAATGGTCGGTACCATGGGTTACCAGATTGGCGCTCTCGGAATAGGAATTATCCTTTCCGGTAATCTCCGAAATCTGCTGTATGTAATGGCGGCAATACTCATAATAAGTGCATTCATAGTATTTGCTCTCCCCAATGTGGAGGGGCATCAGCACGAAGGCCGGAAGGTATCCTACTTCAGCCTTTTCAAAAACAAGAAGGTTGTTATGATGATGGGAATGATTTTCCTTGCGGAAATAACCCAGCAGTTCAACCAGAACTTCCTCACAAAAATGCAGGGAGACATGGGCATGAGCAATGCCTCCACAGGACTTATAACCTTCCTTTCCGTTGTGCTTGAGTTGCCAATATGTTTCTTCGGTTTCAAGCTTTACAAGAAGCTTCCGATATGGTGGTGGCTGATAGTCGCATACGTGGTAAATGCCCTCAGATGGTTTGCTTATTCCTTTGCGAAAACTCCGACAGAGTTTATTTTAATAGGACTTCCGGGTGTTACCATTATGGCATGTTTCGAGCTCTTCCCTGCCTTCTATTTAAACGAGATTATTGAGGATGAGCTGAAAGCCTCCGCCCAGGGTCTGCTCTCAATATTCACTTTCGGTATTCCGAGAATCATCGGTTGCCTTGTGGGTGGATTCATCGCAGAGAGCATAGGTCTTCCGAGTGTTTACAGAATGAACGGTATAATTCTTATTGTACTGACAGTTGTATTCATAGTTCCTTGCATGAAAATGTCAAAAGCGGATAAAAAAGCATAAAAAAGAGAGATGTCTGAAATTAAAATCAGGCCTCTCTCTTTTTCGTTTATATGATTATTCCGTTCAGGTGATCCACTTCGTGCTGAATTATCTGTGCGGTGAAACCTGAAAATCTCTTTCTCTGTTTCATAAAATTGATATCCTCGTATTCCACCTCGATTTCTTCGAATCGGGTGGTTTTTCTTACGCCGTCAAGGGATAAACAGCCTTCCTCGGTCTCAAAAATACCCTTCTTGGATTTTATCAGCGGATTATACATGATTATGTTGAAAAATCCGACGGTTACGGCAATGATACACTTGCTCTCGCCTATCATGTTTGCGGCCATGCCGACACAGCGCTCTTTGTTAGCCGCAAGGGTATCGAGAAGATCCTGTGCGGTCTGTCTGTCCTTGGGACAGTCTGTGGCTCTAACTGATTTACGGGAGAGAAACATTACATCCCTCATGATTTCCTTTACCATAAAATCACACTCCTTACTAAATTAAGTATAACAGATTCTGTGGTTTTTTCAAATATAAAAACGCCAAAACTTTCAACATTGAATTAATATGATGTTGAAAGTTTTTTAATCTCAGAAAGCAAACTATTTACCTTCAAATGTAAACAATCTGTTAACAAATTATGAAAAGTTGCATAGTTTTATGCAACTTTTTGCGTTTTCGGCCCTGTAAGTGAGAGGTAAAACTCAGATTTTACAGAAAAAAGGAGAAACACAGATGAATACAAAGACATTAAGAGGCATAGATATTTCCGAGCATAACGGACACATTGATTTTGAGAAGCTTAAAGAGCATGTGGATTTTGTTATCATGCGCTGTGGTTACGGACGCAACTTTGAGGATCAGAAGGATAAGACTTTTGAGTATAACTCATCCGAGTGCGAGAGACTTCACATTCCCTACGGAGTATATCTGTATTCCTATGCACAGAACGCCGAAATGGCAAAGGAAGAAGCAGAACACGCCCTTGCACTTGTTAAGGGAAAGAAAATAGATTGCGGAATATGGTTCGACATGGAGGACGAGGTTCTTCCGAATGAAGGTCGCAAACTTTCAACAATGGCAAGAAGCTTTGTTGAAAGAATTGAAGATGCCGGTTACTTGGCAGGGGTGTACTCTTCCCTCTCATGGTTTGAATATAAACTTACAGGTTTATACGGAATAAACAAGTGGGTCGCCCAGTGGAACGATTGCCTTGAATACGATGGTGACTCTCTCATATGGCAGTATTCAAGTGCAGGCAGAGTGCCGGGTGTAGATACAAGAGTTGACATGAACATTGCTGAAAGCACTCTTTTTGAAAGCGGCGGAAAGTTTTCCACCGAAGGCGAAGAAGATGTTGAAAGTATTGAGATACTTATGACTGTTATCGCCGAGGATGGGCTTAACATAAGAAGGAGCTGTTCCGTAGATTCCGAGATAAAGGGCGCTGTTCGCTTCGGAACAGTACTTCATATAAGCGAGATTATTGAGAACGAGGGATTAAACTGGGGTTATATTACAGCACCGAAAAGGTTTTCCGGCATGTGGGCGTGTGTGGATTACTGCGCAGAGGTTAATCATGAATGTGACGGTGTAAGTTACATTGTAACACCTTACATCGGTCTTAACGTACGCACAGCACCTACGGTTGAAGCGGAAATCATTACTGCTTTGCCGAACAGAACCGAAGTAATGGCACAGTTCACATATAACGGCTGGATGAGAATAGTCTCCCCTGTTAAGGGCTGGGCAAAGTGTGAGTATCTGGAAGAAAAGTAAATCTTATATTATATAAGGCATCGGATGAGAAAATCCGGTGCTTTCACCTGATATACATAGAAAAAGCGGTGTCAATTACGACACCGCTTAATTGCTTTATAATTTTTTATCAGTAAGCTCTGAAACGATTGTATCTCTGCTGGAGAAGTTCCTCTGTGGAGAGCTTCTGAAGAGCTGTAATCTCCTTGTAAAGGGATTCCTTCATCTCTGCGAAGATTTCCTCGTTGGACTTGTTCTCGCCGATAACCTTCTCTACAACGCCGAGCTGCTTCATGTCCTCAGCTGTGATTCTGAGTGCCTCTGCAGCCTCAGGAGCACGCTTTGCATCCTTCCAGAGTATGCTTGCGCATCCTTCTGGGGAAACAACGGAGTAACATGCGTTTTCCATGATCCATACTCTGTCAGCTGCTGAAAGAGCAAGTGCACCGCCGGAGCCGCCCTCACCTACAACTACGGAGATAGTAGGTGTCTTGAGACCCATCATCTCGTAGAGGTTCTCAGCGATAGCCTGACCCTGGCCTCTCTCCTCTGCCTCAACACCGCAGAATGCGCCTGCTGTGTCAACAAAGCAGATTACAGGACGATGGAACTTCTCTGCCTGTTTCATAAGGCGGAGAGCCTTTCTGTATCCTTCCGGATTTGGGGAACCGAAGTTTCTCTTCATTCTGTCGTAGATGTCCTTACCACGCTCGATGGCAATAACTGTTACAGGCTCGCCGTTAAGTCTTGCAATACCTGCTACGATAGCTGTATCGTCAGAGAATCTTCTGTCGCCGTGAAGCTCAATGAAGTCTGTGAAAATGTTGTGGATATAATCAGCACCGGTAGGTCTGTCTTTACCTCTGGCTGTTTTAAGTTTCTCGTAAGCAGTCATCAGTTGTTACCTCCCTTGTGATTAAATGAATTGTAGAAATTTCCGTCAGCCTCGCTCTTTACGTGCATGGAGAGAATGGACTTAAGAACTTCCTTCTGCTCTTTTCTTGCTACGATGCTGTCAACAAAGCCATGCTCAAGGAGGAACTCAGACTTCTGGAACTCGTTAGGAAGCTTTTTCTTGATTGTCTGCTCGATAACACGTCTGCCTGCGAAGCCTACTGTTGCGTTTGGCTCAGCGAGGATAATATCACCCTCCATAGCGAAGGAAGCTGTAACACCGCCTGTTGTAGGGTCTGTGAGAACTGTGATGTAGAGGTTACCCTCGTCGGAATGTCTCTTAACAGCGCCACTTGTCTTAGCCATCTGCATAAGGGAGAGAATACCCTCCTGCATTCTTGCGCCGCCGGATACTGTGTAACCGACAACTGGGAGATGATTCTCTGTTGCGTACTCGAAAATCTTTGTGATCTTCTCGCCTGTTACTGTACCCATGGAGCCCATCATGAACTCTGCATCCATAACAAAGAGAGCTACTTTGTAGCCGCCGATGTTGCAAACACCTGTAACTACAGACTCCTTCTCGTGAGAGTTGAGCTTTGCACTCTTGAGCTTTGTGTCATAACCCGGGAAGTCAAGGATATTCTCGCTGACTAACTCGCCGTTAAGCTCCTCGAAGTTCTCGTTGCCTACGAGGAAAGCGATTCTCTGTCTTGCGTTCATCTTGAAGTGATAACCGCACTTACATACGTTGAGATTCTCCCAGAGTTCGCCTACGCTGTTTTCTGTGCCACATACAGGGCATGTCTTGGTAATCTCTTTTGTGCCGTCCTCCTGCTGAGGTGCGGCAACGTGCTTCTCTGCCTTTTCAGCCTGCTTCTCAGCATGGCTCTCGACATGACGCTCAATAATCTTTTCTGCTTCCTGCTTGGAAGATTTGAAAAGGTCTTTGAATTTTATAGCCATTTTCGTTTACCTTTCGTATCAATAACAGTGGGGTTGCTTAATAAACACAAAGGAATATTAAGCAACCGTTATATTATAAACTTATTCTTCGTTCTTTACAAGAGCAAAGCTGAACTCGGCACTTACGCAGAGCTTGCCGTTTACATAGCCCTTGCCTGTGCAGAAGTAGAAGTTTCTCTTGTTGCCTGTCATAACACACTTTGTCTCGAATGTGTCACCAGGCTTAACCTGACCACGGAACTTAACCTTGTCAAGGCCTGTGAAGAAAGGTGTGCAGCCCTTTACTGCCTCGCCTGCGAGGAGTACGCAGGAAGCCTGAGCCATCATCTCGCAGAGGATAACACCGGGAACAACAGGATTACCCGGGAAGTGACCGTCTACGAAGTACTCATCA
>JAUNDK010000085.1 GCA_030526115.1 Clostridia bacterium | reverse complement strand
TGCTGGCGTTCATTCCCGGCATTGCAGAAAGCGGCGCATTCGTTCAGATGATCTCGTCTGCCGGCTCAAGGCATTTTTCAGTTCCCCGACTCACCGTCGGAAACGGGGTCATACAGGCAGGAAGCTGCCGTTTTTCACGCCGCGGCTGCGTGATCGATCTGCCGGGGATAAGCGGCAGCATAAACTACGGACGGCTGACTGCCCTGCGAAGCGACATTATGGGCCCGTTTCGCTTTTTGCCGATGGAATGCCGCCACGGAGTTATCAGCATGGGGCACACGCTATCGGGCAGGATGAGCGTTGACGGAAGTGAGTACGATTTCAGCGGCGGCAGGGGCTATATAGAAAAAGACAGCGGAACATCCTTTCCAAAGTCTTATATATGGATGCAGTGCAATGATTTTGACGGGGATTGCTCCGTTATGGTTTCCGTCGCTGATATTCCGTTCGGCGGTTTTAATTTCACGGGCTGCATCTGCGCCATCATTTTCAGAGGTCATGAGTATCGTCTTGCGACCTACAAAGGGGTGCGTATAAATGCGGCAGGCCCCGACCACATCAGTCTGTCGCAGGGCAGCTTGCTTCTTGAGATAGATATGCGCCCGCACGGCTGCGGTCATATTCTGCGCTCACCCGTCAAGGGAAAAATTAGCGGAAGGATAAGAGAAAGCTGCGGCGCCGATGTGCGTATCAGGCTGTGGGATAGCGGGAATGCCGTTTTTGATCTGAAAAGCAGCGGTGCGGCATATGAGTATGCTCCAGACACGAGGTAAAGACGCCCGAAATCAGCCTGATTAATTACAGTTAATTACGCAAAAAGCCCTGTAACCATTGAGATTACAGGACTTTTTATGGTATGCCCGACAAGATTCGAACTTGCGACCTTCAGAGTCGGAGTCTTTTGTCGTAGTGTTCATTTATACCATATCCGCATCTAAAAAACTCTGTATTATCAATGCCTTGCGGGTTTAGACGCGCCGAGCAGCGACGATTTTTATGCGCGTAGGTGCAACACTGGTGCAACACTCCACAGCGTTTAACCGCCTAACACAGCCGAACTGAATAGGAAAAAAGCCTCTTGAACTCATAACCCAGAGGTCGTGGGTTCGAGTCCTGCCTCCGCAACCATAATAGACAGCAGATATTGATAGAAATATCTGCTGTCTATTATGGCTAAAAACCCTTGATTTCAAGGGGTTTTCAGCAATTCAATACATATAGCAACCCGTCCTGGAGTCATTTCCGGGACGGGTTTTTCTTGTTTTCGGTAGCCGCAGCGGACTGACTCAAAAGTAATGGTTTGCGTTATGGGCATATCGTTTGCTCCGTGGGGTAAAGGTTTGCTTTATGGGGTATTCGTTTGCGTTGTCCGTTTTCCCGGAAAAATACCGTTCGACATCAAGCGGTCAAAGCAGCACAGTTGTATCCGAATAGTGCTTTCTTAAATGTCTCCTATTCAAGAGCGCATTTAATTAGCCTCCTCAAGGTTGTAAAATCAAAAAGTTGGGTACTCAAAAAATCCAATAGCATGATTGGATATCAGCAATATTGCTTTGGGCCGCTCTCTGTGTATATGGCAACAAACAATATTAGCGCTTTCTGTACATAGATAAGGCAATGCATGACCACGGCCTGTTCCAGGCGATCTGCCGTGTTAACCGTCTCGATGGCGAGAGCAAGGATTTCGGATATATTGTTGACTATAAGCAACTATTCGGAGACCTTGCCAGCGCAATGAACAAATACACTGCTGGTGCATTTGAGGCCTACGACCCCGAAGATGTCGAAGGCCTTATTAAAGACCGCGCTACTGAGTCTAAGAAGTATTTCTCCGAAACTTTGGAGGCATTGGAAGAGCTCTGCGAAGGTGTAGAATATCCGAAAGAAGAAGCAGAATACATCCATTACTTCTGTGGCGAAAGCGGCGTTGATGACACGGTAGATGAAGCCTATGCACGTGCACGTGAGAAGCTATACAAGCTTGTATCAAGGCTTATACGCGCTTATGCGGAAGTGAAGCCATATCTTTTCGAAGCTGAATGTTCTACGGAAGAACTGGATAATATCAATAAACGGATTAATTTCTATGTTGTTTTACGCGATACAATAGGTCGTGCAAGCGGGGATTTTCTCGATTTAAAAGCCTATGAGCCGGGAATGAGGTACCTCATAGATAATTACATTTATGCTGATGAGGCAGAAAAAATCGGAATGTTTGATGATTTTACTCTGCTGGATTTCATTCTCGCCCAAAAGAGCAAATTTAAAAATGAAAAGCCAAAGAAAGAGAAAGATAGTGCAGCTGAAACAATTTAGAACAACATCAGAAAAAAGATAGTTGAAAAGGTGACTGTCAATCCAGCCTACTATGCAAAAATGTCTGAAGTTCTGGAACAGCTCGTAATTGAACACAGACAGGGAGTAATATATTGGACTTTCCTTGCCTTCTGTGGTATTTGTTTGTGCTACAGAAAGACAGGGATTACAATGGAAAGCATTGTTGAAGAGCTATATTACGGCAATTTTATCCCATCGGAGCGTAGCTTCCGCAGGTCTGGAGAATACGCACTTGTTCTGCAGCTTGTAGCCCGGAACGAGGAAAAGTTGACGGAGACGCTGACGGAAGCGCAGAAATAGGCTTTCGAAAAGCTTAAAGACGGGATCTCTGAACTGAATGACTTGACGGAGGCAACAGCTTTCTCCCTCGGCTTCAAGCTTGGAATACGGCTGACCGCAGTGGCGTTTATCGGCGGGAGCAGTGAACAAGAGCTGATCAGCAAATAATCCACCGCACAACGCATTCGCGGGGTGCGATTGCGTTTTCAAAAGGATAGGAGACACACAAATGCAGTTTATTTGTTATCCCAAATGCACAACCTGCCAGAAGGCAAAGAAGTGGATGGAGGAAAACGGTGTCGCGTTTGACGAGCGGCACATAAAGGAAAACACCCCAACCATCGAAGAGCTGAAGACATGGCACAAGCAAAGCGGTTTGCCGCTAAAGAAATTTTTCAATACCATCGGTCTGCAGCACAAGGCACTGCAGCTCAAGGACAAGCTTCCTGCTATGAGCGAGGACGAGCAGTTCCATCTGCTGGCATCCGATGGTATGCTGGTAAAGCGTCCTCTTTTGATAAGTGATGATTTCGTGCTTGTCGGCTTCAAAGAAGCAGACTGGGTGGCAACTCTCAAAAAGTAATCGAATCATAATGCAACAAGAATTCTACATAGGATATAACAAAAACCGGCACTTACCAACAATCTGGTAGGTACCGGTTATTTTATATACTTATTCTTATATGACTCCTAACAGCTCATCAACGGTAGTGTCAAGAAGCCTGGCAATTTTGAAAGCCATATCAATCTTTGGATTCGTTGCGCCGCTTTCAATCTTGAAATATCCGTCTTTGCTGATTCCGAGAAGCATTGCCATATCCGGAATCGTAATATGTTTGCTTTCGCGCAGCGTTTTCAGCTTGAATTTTGACCGATGGTTCTGTTCTTCAAACTTGGTCATATATTCTTCCAACTCATCATGGGCAGTGAACGGAAGCTCACTGTACGCGTCAACATAGGCGCTCTCCAAACACTTGACAGGGTCAGCAGAAACTTCTTTGTACCGCATTACGCCATTTATATTTTGAACAGAATACACTTTTCTTTCGTTTTCCATGTGATTCTCCCTTCGCAAATCATTGCTTTTTCGTTTATAATTATACCATATTCAGGTGAAAAATCAAATTTGAAAAGAGGTGAGAATCTTGGGGAAATACACGGATGAAGATATACGAAGTATGTCAAAAATCACTTGTAAAATTGCTGCAGATTACCTTGGAATAACTCCTATGGCAGTAAGTATGGGTAATTTTGCTGACCACAAGCAAATATTTGCTCGCCACTAATGTGCAGTTAAATTCCAATTTTACATAGTGTAGTAAAATCTGTTTCCGCTAAATAGCGATAGCTTTGAGGTGGCCTTAGAATACCCAGTGAATCATGTAATTTTATTGGGTGGGAAAACTCCACGACATTCTTTATACATAAACCGTAAGCACAAGAAGCTGAAAGAAAATATGAATCATAATCCTTTTTGCTTATTCCAAGAACACATGAATATGTGCTCCACATCTCTGCCGGTGATAAAGCAACTACCGAATCGATTACACAGTATGCCGTTATTCTCTGAATAGGGGATGACTCATATAGTATAACGATGTCACCTTGGCTCAATGCAGGAATTCTTTTTCGTAGCTCAATTCTTTTAATTCCTGCTTTTATTTGATTCGCATATTTGGGCATTATGGATAGTAAAACATATTTTCTGCTCATATTATATCCTTCTTAGATAGAGAGTAGAGTTCAAAAAATTTTTCTTCAGATATCTTAACACATGACTGGAAAGTAACCTTCTTACCTAGTATTTTCCTTACATCGGAAAGTGAAATAGGAAACGGGAGAATTTCAGTATAGCTAAATCTATACGCAGAAACCAACGCATCCGATGAGGTAATACTAGAGAGTTCAGCATAATCGAGAACGCCTAATCTGCGGTATTTTTTATATAGGCTTTGCATATTCGAAGTTTCCACTTCATCAAGGAAAGAACATGCGCGAATCATTTTGCTCCCATATAATCTAGGATCATCGCTTACATACCAAAGTATTCTAGCAGGGAATTCCTTAATGCTATTCTTTACTGACTTGAAATACACATTTTCAATACTAAGGGCAGGCTCAATTTTTTCATTTACAAATAGGGACATATTCGTATTGGATAGATCTTCATCAAATAGCTTAATTGCATAATCAGCTTTAATTGGAACTATATAACAAGGAATAGCTGAATTCAACAATTTAAGCGGCCAATAAGCTTTCTCAATCTGAATGATTGTGTCGTTAGTACGAGACAATGAGCGCGAGAATGCAACGACGGCAGGACGGTCTGCAATTTGCCTTGGTGGATTTAGCAAAAAGGATTCAAGATCGAGTTGGCTATCAAGAATTGTGCGAACAAGATAGCCATTATCTTCTTCGTAATAACACTCTTTAAATGCCAGTATTATTTCGTTGGAAAGGCCGGATATTTCAACCCGAACTTCAGTAGCTCCTTTCTTATTCGCATCATATAGAAGATTGAAAGCAATTCTCTTGATGAATGTATTTAGAATCGATGGTTTCACTTTAAAAGTGTTTAAAATTAAATGCTGAACGGTTACAATACTTTGCTCTATTGAATGTACAATTAAGCAAACTGGTGTTCTCTCAGACTTAATTAATTGCAGGCGGTATTTATCTGGAACAGACATCCAGTATCTGAGACTACTAGAAAATGCTTTTTTGCATTTGTCATCGAAAAACATAAAAAGAGACGATGCTACATTTGCGTAGTCAGACTGCTGCATCTCAGAGTAAGATAGTGCAAGTCCTGCTAGTCGAATCGGAGTGTAAGCATTTGGCGTAGCTATTTCGTCGACAGTTTTTACAAGTTCGCCTGGACTTAAAATCTGCAATCCATATCTTCTGAATATTTTATCAGAAAAACTATCATTTAGTAATGCTTGATCACGTGTTACAAATGCCGTGGCATTTCCAGCAATGGCATATGCAATATGAGATAAGTCGTACCACGAATTGCTATACTGCGGAAATCCTTTGCCGGCAAGCAGTTCGCTAAGCACACTAACATATAACATCTCGTCATAATCATTAATTATATCAAAATAGCTTATGACATATTCCCTATGGTGATTCCTTACATAAGCATCATCGCACGAATCGATTTCAGTTAAAACATTCTTCGTAATACAATAAATAACATAGTTGTCCATCTCAGAGTTTAATAATGCGACTGTTTCTTTAAATGATTGTTCGCACAAATCAATCACAATATTAGTATCTAGCACTACTTTTATGCGATATTCTTCTTCAAATAATTCAAAAATGTTAGGGTAATCTGCATTGGTTCGAATCCACTTGGTAAGTGTTGTCTTTTCATTAATGGATCGCCCATCACGCTCTCCAACAGGCACAAAACCGCAAGAACTCCAAAAGTCAGAAAGACCATAGTCTCGTCTGCATAATAATTGCATTTGTGAGATATACGGCTTTTCTCTATCAAATAGTTCATTAACAAGTGATTTAGCGATTCCTCTCATGCGATACTTAGAATCAACACACAAATGCACTACAATTAACGAATGCCCCTTATATCTAAACATGATATATCCAAGTAGATAACCGTCCTCAGTAGCTGCAAAGATGTGCCCTTTTTTTGCATAGTCTTCAAATGCCTGTCTAGGCAAAAAACCCACAGTGGATCGGAACTCATCTCCCATAGATATTATGCCAGCAAGCCATTTTGAATTGTTATTAACAAAAGAATACTCCATATTATCATCCATCTCTTCCCAAGAAGTAGGTGAGAACCAAACAATCTACTATATGTGCTAATTATACCTGACTAGTAGGTATATTTCAATTTTATATTGTCATGATGTGCAGTTAATTGCGAATGGAGTAAAATTATAAGAGCGGCATTGCTACTATGGCAGTGCCGCTTGCTTTCATTTATACTTGATTCCGGAGGTGATGCGTATTGAGTGTCCCGTAATATCTGCAAATCAGAACAAAAAACAAAGGAGGTAATAACCATTATAAGCTTGGAAACTTACAGAAGAATCCAAAAGCACAAAGAGCACGGCGTAAGTATGCTCAAAACATCGGAAAAGTTGAATCTGGCATATAAAACTGTTTACTCCTGGTGGAACCGGACAGAGGAAGATTTTCTGGCAATCGAAAAAACGCATGAGTTTGTCCTGGACATCTACCGTCAGTATCTGCTTGAGCAAACATAAATCACACCGCAGATAAATAACAGCACCCTGCTTAAACGGCTAAAGCCCACATTCCCGGACTTTGAAATACCGAACGCAACATTCTATCGGTATATCAAGAGCTTGCGGGAGCAAACCGGATATGTGAAATCTCCGAGAGCATTCCAAATGCGTGCAGAAACGCAGCCGGGATATGAGGCACAGGTAGACTTCGGGCAGTACGCCATGAAGAGCATGTACGGGAATAATATCCGGGTGTACTTTTTCTGCATGGTGCTGTCGTACAGCAGAATGAAATTCGTGTATTTCTAAAACGAACCATTTGACGCAGAGAAAACGATACAGGCCCATCGGTTTGCTTTCAAGTATTTCGGCGGCAGACCGCAGATGATGCTGTATGATCAGGACAGATGTATCGTAGTAAATGAGAACTTCGGCGATGTCATTTTTGTAAAGGAGTTTGAGGAGTATATCAAATAAACAGGGTTCACCGTATATCTCTGCCACGGCCACGATCCGCAAACCAAT
>JAUNDK010000084.1 GCA_030526115.1 Clostridia bacterium | reverse complement strand
ACATCTTCACAGAGAGAAATGGTATCCACATCATCGACTTACAGAAGTCTGTAGGTAAGGTTGACGAGGCTTACAGTGCAATCGCTGATATTGCAGGTCAGGGTGGTACTATTTTATTCGTTGGTACTAAGAAACAGGCACAGGATGCAGTTAAGACCGAGGCAGAGCGTTGCGGTATGTACTACGTTAACGAGAGATGGCTTGGTGGTATGCTGACCAACTTTAAGACAATTCAGTCCCGTATTGCAAGACTCAAGAAGATTGAGACCATGGCAGAGGATGGAACCTTTGATGTACTTCCTAAGAAGGAAGTTATTGCATTAAAGAAAGAGTGGGAGAAGTTAGAGAAGAACCTTGGCGGTATCAAGGAGATGGACAGAATCCCTGACTGTATCTTCGTTGTAGATCCTAAGAAGGAGAGAATCTGTGTTCAGGAAGCACATGCTCTTGGAATTACCTTAGTAGGTATCGGTGATACAAACTGTGATCCGGAAGAGTTAGATTACATCATTCCTGGTAATGATGATGCTATCCGTGCAGTTAAATTAATCGTTTCCAAGATGGCAGATGCTGTCATCGAGGCAAAGCAGGGCGAGGTTATCTATTCTGAGGAAGAGATTGCCGAGGCTGAGGGCGAAGCAGAGGATATCGAACAGGTTGCAGATGCAGAATAATATAGAATAGTAGGAGGAATATACAATGGCTATCACAGCAGCTATGGTTAAAGAGTTAAGAGAAATCACTGGCGCAGGCATGATGGACTGTAAGAAGGCTTTAAATGAGACTGACGGTAACATGGATGAGGCTATTGAGTTTCTTAGAAAGAATGGTCAGGCTAAGGCAGAAAAGAAGGCTGGAAGAATTGCAGCTGAGGGTCTTTGCCGTGTTATTACTAAGGATAATAAGACTGCAGCAGTAGTAGAGGTTAACTCTGAGACTGACTTTGTAGCAAAGAATGAGACTTTCCAGGCTTATGTAGATGCAGTTGCAGAGCAGGCATTAGTTTCTGATGCGGCTGATATGGATGCATTCATGGCGGAGAAATGGAATCTTGATGAGACCAAGACCGTGAAGGAAGCTTTGGTAGAGAAAATCGCTGTTATCGGAGAGAATCTTACTATTCGTCGTTTCAAGAAGGTTGCAGCCGAGAATGGTTGCGTAGTTACGTATCTTCATGGCGGTGGACGTATCGGTGTTATCGTAGAGGCACAGACCGATGTTGTCAATGATGCAGTGAAAGAGGCTATGACCAACATTGCTATGCAGGTTGCAGCACTTTCTCCTAAGTATGTTAATGCCAGCGAGATCAGCGCTGATTATATCGAGCATGAGAAAGAAATTCTCCGTGCACAGATCATGAACGATCCTAAGGAGTCCAGCAAACCTGAGAAGGTTATTAATGGTATGATTGAGGGACGTGTTAAGAAAGAGTTAAAGGAGATCTGTCTGGTAGATCAGGTTTACGTAAAGGCAGAGGATGGAAAGCAGACCGTTGGTCAGTATGTTGCACAGGTTGCGAAAGAGCAGGGTGCAAATCTGTCTGTTAAGAGCTTTGTTCGCTTTGAGACCGGTGAAGGCATCGAGAAGAAGGTTGATGACTTCGCAGCAGAAGTTGCAGCACAGGCTGGATTATAAAAAGAAATTTTTAGTCCGGGATCATTTTGGTCCCGGATTTTTTTTGATATGTGCCTGATGGAATATGTTCTATATGAAGTTCTTCTTATTATCCCAATGCATAAGAGAGAAAGGATGAGAGACAAAGACAATGGGTGGATTTTTTGGAGTGGCATCGAATGAGGATTGCGTGTTTGATTTGTATTTTGGAATTGACTATCACTCCCATCTTGGAACAAGACGTGGCGGAATGACGGTTTATGGTGAGAATGGTTTTAGCCGTGCGATTCACAATATTGAGAATGCACCATTTCGAACCAAATTTGATAAAGATATGCAGTCCATGAAGGGACACATGGGAATCGGATGTATTTCGGATTACGAGGCGCAGCCATTAATTATCCGTTCACATCATGGAACCTATGCCTTATCGACGGTGGGAAAGATTAATAATACAGACGAGCTGATTCAGATGCTTTTTGATCAGGGGCATGTTCATTTTCAGGAAATGAGTACCGGTGAAGTGAACGCGACAGAGCTTGTTGCAGCATTGATTAACCTCAAGGCGAATCTGATTGAGGGAATCAGCTTTGTGCAGGAGGTTGTTGATGGCTCTATGTCCTTGCTGTTATTGAATCAGGCTGGGATTTATGCTGCCAGAGATAAAATGGGGCGGACACCTGTTGTAATAGGTAAGAAAAAGGAAGGCTTTTGTGTATCCTTTGAAAGCTTTGCCTACAAAAATCTGGGTTATCATGACTATAAGGAGCTTGGTCCCGGGGAGATTGTTGTCATAACTGAGAAGAACTGTATCACACTGAAGCATCCGGGAGATGAGATGAAAATCTGTACGTTCCTCTGGGTTTATTACGGTTATCCGGCAAGCTCTTACGAGGGAATCAGCGTAGAACAGATGCGCTATAACTGTGGTGCAATGATGGCGAAACGCGATAACGTGAAGCCGGATATCGTGGCGGGAGTACCGGATTCCGGCACGGCGCATGCAGTCGGATATGCAAATGAGTCGGGAATACCATTTTCCAGACCCTTTATCAAATATACGCCCACCTGGCCCAGATCCTTTATGCCTACGGTACAGAGCAAGCGTAACCTGATTGCAAAGATGAAAATGCTTGCAGTGAATGATCTGATTGAAGACAAGAGTATTCTACTTATTGACGATTCTATTGTGCGGGGGACTCAGCTTAGAGAGACAACCGAGTATTTATATGAAAGCGGAGCAAAGGAGGTACATATCCGTCCGGCATGTCCGCCGCTCTTATATGGATGTAAGTATCTTAATTTTTCCCGCTCTGCCTCTGAGATGGATCTGATTGCAAGACGTGTGATCGAGAGACTGGAGAATGGAAATGTGACAGAAGAAATTCTGCAGGAATATGCGGATCCGGAAAATGAAAAATATGAAAAAATGGTAGAGGAGATTTGCAAGGAATTGAAGTTTACTTCACTTCGATTTAATCGCCTGGATGATATGCTTGAGGCAACCGGACTGGATGTATGCAAGCTGTGCACATACTGTTGGAACGGAAAAGAATAGAAGATGGATCGTATATTTCGATATGAGATTACAGAGAAAGAAGCAGGGATGAAGATCTGCAGCTTTCTCAAACAGCAGGGCTTTTCTTCGCAGAATCTGATTGAACTGAAGAAGAGACCGGATGTTGTTCTGATAGATGGGGAGTCGGTTTATTTAAACCGGCTCCTTCAAGTAGGCGAAAGACTGACCGTTCATGTTGTTGAGACAGGAACAAATGTGAAAACGATACCGAGAGAATGGCCGTTGTCCATTATATATGAAGATCAGGATATTCTTGTCGTTAATAAGCAGGCCGGGATGCCCATTCATATATCCATGCGAAACTATGATAATAGTCTCGCCAATGCTTTGGCATGGTATTACAGAGAAGAGAAAACGCCTTTTGTCTTTCGGTGTAGTAATCGTCTGGACCGAGATACCTCGGGACTTACGATTGTGGCGAAGAATATGGTGAGTGCAGCAATTCTGGGACAAATGGTTGCTGCAAAGGCACTGGGAGGATTAGAGGCAGCTGGAATAAGCAGGGAATACCTTGCTATTGTGAGGGGAAAAGTAGAACCTGAGAAAGGGATTATTGACGCACCGCTTGCCAGAAAGGATGGTTCCGTCATCGAGCGAATCGTGGATTATGAGCAAGGCGAGAAAGCGATTACGCATTACCGGGTGCTGATGTATCGTGAAGGGTTCAGCCTTGTGTCCCTGCAATTAGAGACAGGCAGAACACACCAAATTCGAGTCCATATGAAGCATATCGGTTATCCGCTTATCGGCGATTATCTGTACAATCCTGATATGGATAAAATTGGACGCCAGGCATTACATGCATGGAGAATGTGCTTTTTACATCCGATTACAAAAGAAAAAATGGAATTGGAGGCACCGCTTCCGGAAGATATGTGCCGTGTCCTGGGAGTAGAACCATCTCGTTGGAAAATGGAATTGTGCATATAATTTACAAAATTCTGTTGACACCCTTCGGGGAATCTGATACAATAAGTCTTGCTTGCAGAAGTGGTGGAATTGGCAGACGCGCAGGCTTCAGGTGCCTGTGGTAGCAATACCGTGTGGGTTCAAGTCCCATCTTCTGCATGAAAAAGACTCCGATTTTTCGGAGTCTTTTTATTATACCTGTTTGTTGTAGATTGTATTGTCCATAATTTTGTCCAGATAATTGCCGCTTGCAGTGTAGGAACTCTTTGTGCTTGCATTTGAGCTAGCGGTAGAGTAAATGAAAGAAGCCTTGGAGCGGACTGTAGATGCGTAGGAACCGCCACCTGTAAACAACGTCTGAAGAGTATTAATATCGGCTTTCTCCAGAATCTCTTTATCTACACTGAGTGTATTGTCCTTTCCGATTGTGATACCGACCTTGGACAATAATTTCTCATTTTTTTCTGTTGCATTTTGCATATTTAATGTGAGACGAAGAACACGATCCGTACCATCATCAGCTATTGTGTCGATAGCACTGTTATAGCTCTTGACAAAAGCAGAAACAGCATCATAGATAGCATCTCTATCATAATCCTCGACCTGAATTTCATTGCCGTTTTCGTCTTTCTTAACGAGGGTCTTCTTAGTAAATAGAGAAGGGTTTGATAAGTGATCCGTAGCTTCAGCCAGAGAACTGGCAGCTTTTTTCACATTTGTTGCCTTCTCATCAGCCTTTGTATCAGAAGCTGATGAGCCGGACGATTTGGAGGAAGCATTTGCTCCTGTTTCTTTATAATATGCTTTCAGTAATTTTCCATAGCTTCCATTCTTAAGAGAAGCATAATCGGAAAGCAGCATATCGGTGGAACCATTGGAAGACATGCTTCCAAGTAAAGTGGATACAGGATTGAAATTGTTGTTGATTATACTCATATTATTCTACTCCTTGAATTAATGGCGGCATCCGTGCCTATAACAATTCTTAACTATAGTATCGGCGTAAAAGCTTTTTTTCGCAAGACTGTTTTGCACATTTTAGCATTACTTTTTTGTTTAAATTTTTGCACAAATGTGAAAATTTGTGTTGACATTATAAATGGGAGATGATATTATACTACTTGCGACATGACATGGGTCATGGTTGGCATGCGGAAGTGTCGGAACTGGCAGACGAGCAAGACTAAGGATCTTGTAAGCATTGCGCTTGTGTGGGTTCAAGTCCCATCTTCCGCAGTGAAAAAAGCCTCAGGTGGAAACCTGAGGCTTTTCTTTTTCCGCACCGAACATAGACTAACATGGAAATGGTTTGAAAATAGTATTATAATGTTATAAGAAAATGACCGTATGTTTCTAAGCGTATTGCAAATGCTATAGAAAAGAAAGAAAAGAGGAATTTACTGTGAATTATTATGAACGAGCCCTGGAATTAAAGGACGAAATTATTGCAAGCAGAAGATTTTTCCATACCAATGCCGAAGTTGGACTGAATATGCCGAAAGCAAAGACCTATGTTATGGAGCAATTGAAAGCTTATGGAATAGAGCCGCAGGAATGTGGACATGGTGTTATGGCGACAATTGGCAAGGGTGGAAAATGTATTTTGCTGCGAGCCGATATGGACGCGCTTCCCATGCCGGAGGAAAGCGGAGAGAAATTTGCATGTCCAACAGGAACCGAGGCACATGCATGTGGTCATGATTTTCACGCAGCAATGCTTCTGACGGCAGCAAAAATGCTAAAAGAGAACGAAAAAGATCTAAATGGAACGGTGAAGCTGATGTTTCAGCCGGCGGAGGAGACCTTTGAGGGGAGTCGTGATATGATTGAAGCAGGAATTTTGGAAAATCCTGCTGTTGATTGTGCACTTGCCTATCATGTTTCGCCGGGACAGATGCCAATTGGACTTGTGATGTATAACAGCAAAAATACCATGATGTTTTCTGTAGATGGGTTTCGAATAAATATTCAGGGAAAAGGAGCACATGGGGCTTATCCGCATGCGAGTGTAGATCCAATCAATATAGGTGTGCATATTCACCTGGCATTGCAGGAGTTGATTGCAAGGGAAGCAGATCCCAATGCGGCCTGTGTTTTGACCGTGGGCAAATTTGCGGCAGGTGCTGCGGCAAATATCATTCCTGATACTGCGGTATTGGAAGGAACACTCCGAACAAACAATGCAGAAGTCAGAGATAAACTGGTGAGACGTATCAAAGAGGTGGCTCAGTTAACAGCTGCTGTATATGGAGGAAGTGTTGAAATCGAAACCTTATCGAGTGTGCCGCCATTAGAATGTGACGGAGCATTGACGGAGGAGCTGTTAAGCTATATGAGAGAACTGCCGATCCCGGGCTTTGCGGAATATTCCGGGATCAGCGCCAGCGCATCAGAAGATTTTGCAACGATTGCAGAAAAAGTTCCAAGTACCTTTATGTATCTCTCAGCAGGATATGAAGACGAGCGAGGCGCCTATTCTGCACATAATCCAAAGGTACGGTTTAATGAGGATGTCTGCCCGATCGGAGCGGCTTATCTTGCCCATTGTGCAAGCAGGTGGTTAGAAAAGCATCAATAACCCAATGAGATATACAGAATGAGTAGAGCGTGTACAGAACTAATAGGAGAAGATGGAGGGGAGAATTGCAGGATGAGGAAAGAGATTGCCATTATAACAGGAGCAACCGGAGGACTCGGGAGAGAATTCACACGACAGTTGATTGAGGAAGTGGATGAAATATGGGCGATTGACCGAAAAAGAGATAATCCTGAATTATTCACGGAACAGTATCTGAACTGATAACTGCGCTATGAATCTGAAATTGATCCATGCAGCCATAACACCACTCAATTCACCCGTCAAAAGGGTATAAAATCCCTGTGGCAGGATTCAGAGCAGTTGTTAAGCTGTCAAGGTTCGTTAATAGTTGCTATTCCAGCTGTACATTAAGCTTGCTGATATTTGAAAGTGTCTCATAGAAAGCCTGAGGATGTTGTACGCAAAGCAATAAAGGATGCGAAAAAAGGCAAAGATATGTCAGTATACAGTGCCTATGTAAAACGCATGCAGTTTTATTCCAAAGTGTATCCGCACAGATCGATCATGAACTTGTGGATGAAATCAATAAGAAAGTATATTGAACAGGATGAAGAAGTATAAGATAGAGACAGAACAGGAGAGGATCCGATATCAAGTAGAAAAAGGGGAGTATCCGAGAGTGTTTGCAGAAAAATTGGATGAAACAGAGTTCTGCCTTCATTTTCTAATGCACCATTTGGGCGGGGATGGCAAGTCGTTATGTTATTTCGTTGAGAGTTTTTTGCAAAGCCTGAATGGGGAAACATTAAATATGCGCGAATTGAAACAATTGAATACAGATATTCTTCCGGAGAAAAGAAGACCGCCATTTGCAACGAGACTTTTTGTCAAGAAATGTAATTACAATTGGAAAAAAGAAAAGCGTATTTAAAAATGAAAAAAAACAGCAAGAGTTTTATCCTGAATAAGGCAGAATACCCCAATCCTCTATAGGTTGGGGATGAATG
>JAUNDK010000083.1 GCA_030526115.1 Clostridia bacterium | reverse complement strand
AATACGACAGATGGCGTTACAATTATCCGCTGTCAGATGAGAACTCCGGTTATGTAAAGATACCTTCTCAGAATTTTACAGATTTTATTACAGATACATTAAAATAACAGGCATAACAAAAGAGCTACCTGAACTCCTTCTACAGGAATCAGATAGCTCTTTATTATTCTTGAATAATCTTTATATGTTGTCACTTTGTTGTCACAAAGCAATTCACATGCCGGAAAACAGGCAATATTGCGGGTTTATGGGACTTTGTGAATTATTCGTATTCAACTGTGCCTGTAGGCTTTGGTGTGAAGTCGTAGAGAACACGGTTGATACCGGGAACCTCATGAGTGATACGCTCTGTGATGTGAACCATAAGCTCATGCGGAAGCTCGGCAACAGTAGCTGTCATAACATCGATGGAGCATACAGCTCTTACAATGCAGAGCCACTCGAATGCACGCTTGCCGTCCTTAACACCGGTGCTCTTGAAATCAGGAACAACTGTGAAGTACTGCCATACCTTGTCAACGAGACCGTTCTTCTCGAACTCTTCTCTGAGGATAGCATCGGACTCTCTTACAGCCTCGAGTCTGTCTCTTGTGATGGCGCCCGGACATCTTACACCAAGTCCCGGACCCGGGAACGGCTGACGGTAAACCATGCCGTGTGGAAGACCAAGCTCGTCACCGACAACTCTTACTTCATCCTTGAAGAGAATTCTTACAGGCTCAACAAGCTCAAAGTTCATGTCATCAGGGAGACCGCCTGCATTGTGGTGAGCCTTGATTCCGTCCTCGGATTCGAGGATGTCAGGCCAGATTGTGCCCTGTGCGAGGAACTCGATTCCGTCGAGCTTTCTTGCCTCTTCAGCGAATACTTCAATGAATTCGCCGCCTATGATTTTTCTCTTTGTCTCAGGATCTGAAACACCTGCGAGTTTGCCTAAGAATCTCTCTGTTGCGTCAACATAGATGAGGTTTGCGTTCATCTGGTTCTGGAAAACCTCGATAACCTGCTCCGGCTCACCCTTTCTGAGGAGTCCGTGGTTAACGTGAACACATACGAGCTGCTGGCCGATAGCCTTGATGAGAAGAGCGGCAACAACGGAGGAGTCTACACCGCCGGAAAGAGCGAGGAGAACCTTTTTGTCGCCTACCTGCTCACGGATGAGAGCAACCTGCTCATCGATGAAAGCCTTGGCAAGCTCTGGGGTTGTGATTCTGACCATGTCGTCAGGACGTCTGATTTCAGTTACATTCATTGGAATATCCTCCATATACAATTAGATTCGGATAAACAGTAATTCCGTTTAAATTATAATGATTTTATGACATTTGTTCAAGATTTAGTTGTCTGTGCAGATAATATTTTTCAGGAAAAGTCTTCGTCATACAGAACAAAAATATTTGTTGATATATGTTATACTTTTCTAATTATAAGACTGCTCATTTTCTTGACAAACTATACTCCCATTACTATAATGTAAAGGTATTATTATGCCTTAAAATGGCAAAAAAGGTGGTGACGGAATTTCAGGATATTTTCCTCGGAATCCGTCTATAATTTTTTAAGAAATAATTATTTTCAACATATTTTAATTTTTGGAGGATAAAACCTATGGCACGTGATACTTACGAGTCACCATTATCATCAAGATATGCTGACAAAGAAATGAAATACCTTTTCTCCCCTGACATGAAGTTCAGAACATGGAGAAAACTCTGGATTGCTCTCGCTGAGGCAGAGAAAGAGCTCGGTCTCAACATCACAGATGAGCAGATTGAAGAGATGAAGGCTCACGCTGACGACATCAACTATGAGGTTGCAGAAGAGAGAGAAAAGCTTGTCCGTCACGATGTTATGAGCCATGTCTATGCTTTCGGCCAGCAGTGCCCAAAGGCAGCAGGCATTATCCACCTCGGTGCCACATCCTGCTATGTCGGTGACAACACAGATGTTATCATCATGACAGAGGCTATGAAGATAATCCGCAGAAAGCTCGTCGGTGTAATCCGTGTACTCGCTGATTTTGCAGAGAAGTACAAGAGCCTTCCTACACTTGCTTTCACTCACTTCCAGCCTGCTCAGCCTACAACAGTAGGTAAGAGAGCTACACTCTGGATTCAGGAACTTATGATGGACCTTGAGAATGTTGAGTATCAGCTCTCCAAGGCTAAGCTTTTAGGTTCCAAGGGTACAACAGGTACTCAGGCTTCCTTCCTCGAGCTCTTCGAGGGTGACCACGAGAAGGCAAAGATGGTTGACAAGCTCATCGCTAAGAAGATGGGTTATGGTGACTGCTTCGCAGTTTCCGGTCAGACTTACTCAAGAAAGCTCGACTATCAGATGGTTTCCGTACTTTCCGGTATCGCTCAGACAGCTACAAAGTTCTCCAACGATATCCGTCTTCTTCAGCACCTCAAAGAGGTTGAAGAACCATTCGAGAAGAACCAGATCGGTTCCTCTGCTATGGCATACAAGAGAAACCCAATGAGAAGTGAGAGAATCGCTTCCCTCTCCAGATACATCATGGTTGATGCTCTCAACCCTGCAATCACAACAGCTGTTCAGTGGTTCGAGAGAACTCTCGATGACTCCGCCAACAAGAGACTTTCCGTACCTGAGGCATTCCTCGCAGCAGATGCAGTTCTCAACCTCTTCATGAACGTTGCTGACGGTCTTGTTGTTTATCCGAAGGTTATCGAGGCCCGTCTCATGGCTGAGCTTCCATTCATGGCAACAGAGAACATCATGATGGATGCTGTTAAGCGTGGCGGTAACCGTCAGGAGCTTCACGAGGCTATTCGTGTTCACTCCATGGCTGCAAGCAGGGTTGTAAAGGAAGAGGGCGGCAAGAACGACCTCCTCGAGAGAATTGCAGCAGATCCTATCTTCGGCGTAACACTCGAGGATCTTCAGGGCATCTTAAAGCCTGAGAAGTATGTAGGCCGTGCTCCTGAGCAGACAACAGACTTCTTAAACGAGGTTGTATATCCAAAGCTCGCTGAGTACGAGGATATTCCAAAGGAAACAGCAGAAATCAACGTTTAATCACTGTTAATTTTATAGATTAAGAAAGGGTAAAGAAAATGCCTGTAAAAGCTATAGTAGGCGCCAACTGGGGCGACGAAGGTAAGGGTAAGGTAACAGACGTTCTCGCTGAAAACAGCGACGTTGTTATCCGTTTCCAGGGTGGCGCAAATGCCGGTCATACAATCATCAACGATTACGGCCGCTTTGCACTTCACATTCTTCCATCCGGAAGTTTCTATCCACACATCACAAACATCATCGGCAACGGTGTTGCACTTGATATAAAGAAGCTCTGCAAGGAACTTAAGGACATTGAGGATCAGGGTGTTCCTGCTCCGAACCTCCTTATTTCAGAAAGAGCACAGATTCTCATGCCATATCATGTTCTTCAGGATGGTTATGAGGAGGAGAGACTTGCAGGCCGTGCATTCGGTTCCACAAAGTCCGGTATTGCTCCTTTCTACTCCGATACCTATGCAAAGACAGGTATCATGGTAGCAGATCTCTACGAAGAGGAGAGACTCAAGTCAAGACTTCAGGCTGCCGTTGAGATGAAGAACATTCTTTTCGAGCATCTCTACCACAAGCCTGCTCTCGATTTCGATACACTCTACAACGAGCTCATCGAGTACAGAGAGATGATCAGACCTTATGTAGGTGACGCAATCACATTCGTTCACAATGCACTCAAAGAGGGCAAGACTATTCTTCTCGAGGGTCAGCTCGGCTCCATGAAGGACCCAATGTTCGGTATTGCCCCAATGACAACATCTTCCCACACTCTTGCAGGTTTCGGCACAGTAGGTGCCGCTGTTCCTCCTACAGCAATTGAGGAAGTTATCTGCGTAACAAAGGCTTATTCCTCCTGCGTCGGTGCTCCTACAGAGCCGTTCGTAAGTGAGCTCCTCGGTGAAGAGGGTGACGAGCTCAGACGCCGTGGCGGTGACAAGGGTGAGTTCGGTGCCACAACAGGCCGTCCGAGAAGAGTGGGCTGGTTCGATGCTGTTGCAACAAAGTACGGCTGCATGGTTCAGGGCGCAACAAATGTATGCCTCACATGCCTCGACGTTCTTTCCTATCTCGATGAGATTAAAATCTGCACAGGTTATGAGATTGACGGCGAAGTTTCAACAGTATTCCCTGTTCCTGCAAAGCTTGACAGAGCAAAGCCTGTTTTCACAACCCTCCCTGGATGGAAGACAGACATCAGAGGAATCAGGAATTACGAGGATCTCCCTGAGAATGCAAGAGCTTATGTTGAGTTCATCGAGAAGGCTATCGATGCAAAAATCGGCATGGTTTCCAATGGTCCTGCAAGAACCGATATCATGTACAGATAATAAGTTACGCCTTTTATCAGGATAAAAATACAGGAGAAAATTTATGTGCGGAATTGTAGGATATATAGGTGACGACAGAGCCGTTCCTTTCCTTCTGCAGGGACTCGAAAAGCTCGAGTACCGTGGTTATGATTCTGCCGGCGTGGCAATTTACGGCGGCGGAAAAATAAACATAGTCAAGGCAAAGGGAAGACTCAGCGTATTAGCCGGAGTCCTTGACAATAATAAGCCGCTCATGGGTACACTTGGCATAGGCCACACAAGATGGGCTACCCACGGAGCGCCTTCGGATGTAAACTCTCATCCTCACCTCAGCGAAAATGAAAAGTTCGCTGTTGTTCACAACGGAATTATTGAGAATTATCTTTCACTCAAGGAATATCTCGGAAAAAAAGGCATTGAGTTCCAGTCTGAGACAGATACCGAGGTTGTGGCTCAGCTTCTTGAGTATTACTACAACGGTGAGTGTGAAGGAAAAATTCTCGATACCATAGCAAAAGTAATGTCAAAAGTGGAGGGAAGCTACGCCCTTGGAATTATCTGTGAGGATTACCCTGACAGAATATTCTGTGTAAGAAAGGACAGCCCCCTCATCATCGGCAAGGGAGACGGCGAGAACTATCTCGCCTCCGATATTCCTGCCATACTCTCAAGAACAAGAGAGATAGTAAGAATAAAGGATAAGGAAATCTGTGTTCTCACAAAGAACAGCATGGATTTCTATAATCTCGACCTCGAGCCAATTGAGAAAGAAACAGAAACCATTGAATGGGACATTGCTTCAGCGGAAAAGGGAGGATACCCTCACTTCATGCTCAAGGAAATTCATGAGCAGCCGGATGCGGTAAGAAAGACTGTTTCACCTCGAATCAAAGACGGCAGAATTGCCCTCGACGAGATTTCCTTAACAGCCGAAAAGCTGAGAAACATCAATAAGATTTATTTCATAGGCTGTGGCACTGCCTATCATGTGGGTGTTGCGGCGAAATATACATTCGAGAAGCTTGTTCGTATTCAGACCGAGGCCGACGTTGCCTCCGAGTTCAGATACAGAGAGCCGCTTCTCGACGAAAATACCCTTGTACTCATCACAAGCCAGTCCGGTGAAACTGCGGATACTCTTGCTGCTCTTCGTGAAGCAAAGAAACACGGCAGCCATGTAATTTCAATCGTTAATGTTGTCGGTTCCACAATTGCCAACGAGAGTGATGATGTTATATATACATGGGCAGGTCCTGAGATAAGTGTTGCCTCCACAAAGGCATATTCCACTCAGCTTGCAGTAATGTATATGATTGCAATTTATCTCGCTGACCTCAAGGGTGCGATAAGTGCCGAGGATTATGATAAGTACATGGCAGACCTTCAGGCTTTGCCGGAGAAAATAGAGGAAACCCTCAGGGAGACTGAAAAAATTCAGTATTTCGCATCAAAGTCATTTAATGCCAACGATATGTACTTCATAGGCAGAAATGTGGACTATGCGGTTTCACTTGAGGCATCCCTCAAGCTCAAGGAGATTTCATACATTCACTCCGAGGCTTACACAGGCGGAGAACTCAAGCACGGACCTATCTCTCTCATAGAGCCGGGTACACTTGTTATTGCATTTGCTTCTTACGGAAAGTTATTCGACAAGATGCTCTCCAACATCAAAGAGGTAAAGGCAAGAGGTGCGGTTGTGCTTGGTGTTACAACTCAGGGCAGAACAGAGATTGAGTCAGAGACAGACTTCGATTTCTATGTTCCGGAAGTTTCTGATTTTATGCTTCCGAGCGTTGAGGTTGTACCGTTCCAGCTTTTCGCCTATTATGTTGCGGCAATGAGAGGCTGTGACATCGACAAACCGAGAAACCTTGCAAAATCGGTTACTGTTGAGTAATAAAATTCAGCGAACGAAAACACAGAACTTCGTTCGCTGATTTAGGTTAATATACGAAAGAAAGAAAAATAAGAAAGGAAAGGGAAAAAGATGTCAGTTAAATCCATCACCGAAAAAGTTCTTGTTCTGGACTTTGGCGGTCAGTACAATCAGCTCATCGCAAGACGAGTAAGAGATCACCACATCTACGCTGAAATTCTCCCGTACACCACTCCGATCGAGCAGATCAAAGAGGCAAATTACAAGGGAATTATCTTCACAGGCGGACCGAACTCCGTTTTTGATATGGAGTCTCCGCACTACACTCCTGATATACTTGAGCTCGGTATTCCTGTTCTCGGTATCTGCTACGGCTGCCAGCTCATGGCATGGATGGCAGGTGGTACAGTTGCCACAGCTCCTGTATCAGAGTACGGCAAGATTGATGTCACTGTAACAAAGCCTGAGAGCTTACTCTTTGCCGATGTTCCTGCAGAAAATGTAGTATGGATGAGCCATACAGACTATATCTCTGAGGCACCAAAGGGATTCGAGGTTACAGCAAAAACAGACAACTGCCCATGTGCGGCAATGGAGCTCCCTGAGAAGAAGCTTTATGCAGTACAGTTCCACCCTGAGGTAACTCACTCCGTTTACGGTTCCAAGATGCTCGAGAACTTCCTCTACAAGGTTTGTGAGTGTGAGGGTCAGTGGGTTATGGATTCCTTTATCGAGGATACAGTAGCCGCACTTCGCGAGAGAATCGGTGACAAGAGAGTTATTCTCGGTCTTTCCGGCGGTGTAGACTCCTCCGTTGCAGCAGGTCTTTTAAGCCGTGCCATCGGCAAGCAGCTCACCTGCGTATTCGTAGACCAGGGTCTCATGAGAAAAGACGAGGGCGACTTCGTTGAGGAGACTTTCACAAAGCTCTTCGATATGGACTTTGTAAGAGTTAACTGCGGTGACAGATTCATGGAGAAGCTCGCAGGTGTCACAGACCCTGAGAAGAAGCGTCACATTATCGGTGACGAGTTCTACGCAGTATTCTGGGATGAGATTAAGAAGAGAGCAAAGGGCAATGCATTCTTTGCTCAGGGCACAATCTATCCTGACAGAATCGAGAGCGGTAACGGTGCAGGCGGTAAGAAGTCCGGTTCCTCCGTTATCAAGACTCACCACAACCAGCGTGGTATTCCTGCCGACATCGACTTTCTCGGTGTTATCGAGCCACTTCAGGACCTTTTCAAGGATGAGGTAAGAAAAGTTGGCGAGAAGCTCGGAATTCCTCATGAGCTTGTATGGCGTCAGCCGTTCCCGGGTCCTGGCCTCGGTGTTCGTATCATCGGTGAGATCACAGCAGAGAAGGTAAGAATTCTTCAGGATGCCGACTGGGTACTTCGTGATGAAATGGCAAAGAACGGTTACGAGAGCAACCTCGCACAGTTCTTCTGTGTATTCACAGGCGCAAAGTCCGTTGGTGTTATGGGTGACCACAGAACCTACGAGAACGTTATTGCCATCAGAGCAGTTACAACAGATGACTTCATGACAGCCGACTGGGCAAGAATTCCTTTTGACATTCTTGCAACTGTTTCCAACAGAATCACAAACGAAGTTGACGGAGTAAACCGTATCGTTTACGATATCACTTCAAAGCCTCCGGGAACAGTTGAATTCGAATAAGGAGAAGTGTCAAAAAAGTCCAGTATTTATGCGGATTCCAAACAAATT
>JAUNDK010000082.1 GCA_030526115.1 Clostridia bacterium | reverse complement strand
AAGATTCATATCTACTCAAAGACTATCGGTGGACAGCTTGCACCGTTTGATTCATTCCTTATTGAGAGAGGTATCAAAACCCTGCCGCTCAGAATGGACAAGATCAACGAAAACGCAATTGCAATAGCAAATTACCTGAAGACAGAGCCAAAGGTCAAGAATGTCTATTATGTAGGCCTTGAAGATGCCCCGGGCTATGAGGTAAACAAAAAGCAGGCTTCCGGCTTTGGCGGCATGATTTCAATCGAAGTGGAATCCAAAGAGCTTGCTGAGAAGATTCTTTCCGATGTGAAGATTTTCCAGTATGCGGAGTCTCTTGGAGGCGTTGAGTCCTTAATAACATATCCTATGCTTCAGACTCATGTGGATGTACCTGAGGAAGAGCGTAACAGAAGAGGCATTAACGACAGATTCCTGCGACTCTCTGTCGGTATCGAAAACAGTAAAGATTTAATTGATGATTTAAAACAGGCGATTTATGGGTAAGTATAATTTTGACGAAGTAATCGAGAGAAAAAACACAAATTCATTAAAGTATGACTATGCGGTAAAACGCGGAAAGCCTGCCGATGTGCTTCCTTTGTGGGTTGCTGACATGGATTTTCAGACACCCCGAGAGGTAACCGAGGCCCTTATCAAAAAGGCGGAACATGGTATATTCGGTTATTCCGAGCCTACCGACAGCTACTTTGACGCCCTTGGCAAATGGTTTACAGGCCACTACGGCTGGACTCCCGACGCCGACAAATTTGTTCTTTCCTGCGGAGTTGTATTTGCTCTCTGCACACTGGTGGAAGCCCTTACGGAAGAAGGAGACGCCATAATAATCAATCAGCCTGTTTATTATCCTTTCAGCGAGGCAATTACCGATAACGGAAGAAAGCTCATTAACAGCGGTCTTATTTATGAAAACGGTCGCTACACAATAGATTTTGAGGATTTTGAGAAGAAGATTACAGAGGAGAATGTAAAGCTCTATCTTCTTTGTAACCCTCATAACCCTGTGGGTCGTGTATGGAGCCGGGATGAACTGAAGAAAATCTCCGAAATATGCTTAAAGCACGATGTAATTGTCGTCTCCGATGAGATACACGCAGACTTTGTGTATAAGGGTCATAAGTTCACTTCTTACGCCACACTTGGTGAAGAGGCCCTCGATAAAGCTGTTATCTGTACCGCACCATCAAAGACCTTCAATATTGCGGGACTTCATAATGCAAACCTTTATTTTGCAAACAGAAAGCTGAGAAATGCCTACATAAGAACACAGAACAGAAAAGGTTATTCCCAGTCAAACATCATGGGAATTGTTGCCTGTGAGGCGGCTTACACCTATGGTGAACAGTGGCTTTCCGAACTTCTGGAATACCTTGAGGGAAACCTTGACTTTGTGAGGGAATTCCTTAAAGAAAAGATTCCGCAGATTAAGCTTGTGGAGCCTGAAGGCACATACCTTGTCTGGCTTGACTGCAACGGTCTGCAGATTACGGACGAAGAGCTGAATAAGCTAATTGTTTATAAGGCAAAGCTCTGGCTTGATGCCGGTAACATTTTCGGCAAGCAGGGCGAAATGTTCGAAAGAATAAACATAGCCTGTCCAAGATCTGTTCTTAACAAAGCACTTAATCAGCTGTATGATGCCCTGAAGAGTGAGGGAATCATATAAAGTATCATGGATGCATCTCTGTACCTGAAATGTTGTAGTAATAATTATACAAAAATTCCGGGTAATGTTCGTAAACAGTAATTCATAATATGGAAGTTTATTCATTTTCTTGACAGTCTGATACATAGGTGATATATATAACATATATTAATGAAGCAAAGGCGCTTATACACATTTGTGTATGGGCGCTTTTCTTTTTTTGAAAAGAGAGGCGATGTGCAGAATGAAAAACCTTGAGCAGGAGCTTTTACAGTACACCGATAAAATCAATACACTGCTTGCCCGATATGGTGTAAAGTTCGGTATCTACAAGAATAATGTATTCAAAGAGCAGCTGTTCCCGTTTGACTCAATCCCGAGAATTATTGAGAACAAAGAGTTCCGGATGCTGGAAAAAGGACTTAAACAGCGTGTTATGGCTCTTAACTGCTTTCTTAAGGATATATATTCCGATAAGAAGATTGTGCGTGACAATGTTGTTCCGGAGGATTTCATATTTGCCTCTTCGGGATACATGGCGGAGTGCGAGGGTGTAAACCCAGTAAAGGACATTTACTCCCATATTTCGGGAATAGACCTTGTAAAGGGCAAAGACGGAGAGTGGTATATTCTCGAGGATAACCTCAGGGTACCGTCCGGAGCTTCTTATCCCATGATTGCAAGAGACCTGTGCAGAAAAAGTGCCCCTGAGATTTTCCGTAAGATAAAACTCATGGATAACAGAAATTACGCGGATCTTCTGCGCAGAACCATGGACCATGTAAATACAGGCGGACACACGGTAATTCTCACCCCGGGCAGATACAATGCCGCATATTTCGAGCACTCCTATCTTGCTGAGAGAACAGGTGCCCATCTTGTCTCCGGCTCTGAACTCTTTGTTGAGAACGACTGTCTGTATTATATAAACAATGACGGTGCAAAGGAGAGAGTAGGTGCGGTGTACCGCAGAATCTCCGATGAATACCTGGACCCTATGAATTTTAACCCGGGTTCTCTTATCGGTATTCCGCATATTTACGATGTTTTCAGAAAGGGAAATGTGGCACTGCTCAATGCCCCGGGTAACGGTGTTGCCGATGATAAGGGCATATACTATTTTGTTCCGAAGATGATCCGTTACTACCTGAACGAAGAGCCTGTTCTTAAAAATGCCCCAACATACCTGCCTTTCTACGAAGAAGACATGAAGTATGTGCTTGATAACTTTGATAAACTGGTTCTGAAAGATGTTGCCGAGGCCGGAGGTTACGGCGTTGTATTCGGAAATACCATGAGCAAGAAGCAGAAGGAAGACTTCATAGAACTGCTTAAAGCTGAACCGAGAAGATTCATCGCACAGGAAGTAATAGATTTCCAGGATCTCGATATTCTCGACGAGGGACAGATTGTACCGAGAAAAGCGGACCTCAGGGCCTTTGTTCTCATGGCGGATGAGCCAATGGTATGGGCAAGCGGACTTACCCGTTTTTCAAGAAATCCCGATTCGTTTATTGTTAACTCATCACAAGGAGGAGGTTTTAAAGACACATGGGTATTATCTCAGTAGAACAGGTAGACCATCTTTACTGGTTGGGAAGATACACCGAGCGTGTATACACTACACTTAAAATATTCGAGAGAAGCTTTGACAGGATGATTGATGAGGGTGAAAATCTGCATAATACTTTCTGCGAAGCACTTGATATTCCCAATATTTATGAATCAGACGAGGATTTTCTGAGCCGCTATCCTTTTGATGAAACCATTGCGGATTCCATAATCAGCAATCTTAACCGAGCCTATGACAATGCCATTGTTTTAAGGGAAACCATAGGTTCAGAGGCTCTTTCATATGTTCAGCTTGCAATTTATTCCATGACAAACGCCAAAAACAGCGTATCTCCGCTTATAGAGCTTCAGCAGATTACGGATGATCTGCTGGCTTTCTGGGGAATTGTGGATGACTGGATAGATTCCGAGCAGACAAGAAATATCATCAAGGCAGGCAAGAGAATAGAGCGCATAGACCTTTACACAAGGCTGGAACTCGACAGGGAACGTATCGAAAGAGAGATTAAGCGCATGATTCCAAGAGTACTGAGAAGCGGAATAAATTACAGAGAATCTTCTCTCTGTGAACTGCAGACTCTTATCCATGCCGATTTTCTCAATTACGATGCTATTCTTAACGCGGTTGAATCTGTGATTGAATGAAGGTGAAACTGTGGCTTTATTGAACTACGAATACAGAATGAACATTCTTTACTCGGAACCTGTAAACAAATGCTGCTTTACAATAAAGGCCGTTCCGGGCGATGATTTCAGGCAGAAGAATATTCACAGTGATATAAAAATTTCCCCTGTTTCAGGATACACAGAGGGAAAAGATTCCTTCGGTAACATACAGATTACGGGAAAAACAGAACAGCCCCACACAGAATTTGATTTCTTGATTAAAGGTCTGGCTGAAACAAATTCCATAGGCTTTACCGAAAAAGTGAACCCCGGTAAAGTCGGAATGTATAAATATCCCCACGGCAAATGTGTGCCGGGAAAAGAAATTCTGAGATTTGCCGGGGAGCTTCGTAACAAGGTGGAAGCCTGTGCGGGGGATAAGGAAAAATGCCTGCTCATCATGAATCATATTTATGAGAGAATGGTATATGAAGCGGGCAGCACCCATGCGGGAACCGATGCCGAAGAAGCCTTTCACAAAGGCAGAGGTGTATGTCAGGACTACGCCCACATATATATCACTCTGCTCAGAATATTTGGAATTCCCGCCCGATATGTGTGTGGCCTGCTTGCAGGCGAGGGCGAGAGCCATGCATGGGTCGAAGCCGCATGTGAAGGTTTTTTCGTGGGCTTCGATCCCACTCACAACTGTGAGATAACAGAGGAATATATCAGATTCGGCACAGGCAGAGACGCCTACGATTGTGCGATAAACAGAGGCATCATGTGGGGCGGAGGAATACAGATTCAGAAGGTCACATCCAGAGTATATTGCCTTGAATAAAAACTGTAATAATCTTCAAAGGAGAGTAAAATGATAGAAGTAGTGACATCGGTGGGACTTCCCATTGATGAGAAACTTATGATAAGAAAAAACAGAATACAGCCTGAGGGTGGAAATCCCGATAATATGAAGCGCATAAGCATAGTCACAGGTATTCACGGTGACGAGCTGGAGGGCCAGTATGTCTGTTACGAACTTCAGAGAAGAATACGTGAGAACATAGATAAGCTCACGGGAACAGTGGATATCTATCCTGCCATGAACCCCCTTGGAATTGATTCCATCACAAGAGGAATACCTGCTTTTGACCTTGACATGAACAGGCTGTTCCCGGGAAATATAGACGGCAATATGACGGAATACCTTGCCGCAGGAATTATCGAAGATGTTTCGGGCTCCGACCTTGTGCTGGATATTCACGCCAGCAATATCTATCTCACAGAAATTCCGCAGATAAGAATAAATGAGCTTCATGCGGATAATCTCATTCCTTACGCAAAGCTTGCTAATGTGGATTTTATCTGGGTGCACGGTGCAAGTACTGTTCTTGAGGCAACCTTTGCCCACAGCCTTAACAGTATCGGAACACCTACTCTTGTTGTGGAGATGGGAGTGGGCATGCGCCTCACAAGGGAGTACGGAAATCAGCTTGTGGACGGAATTTTCAGGCTGATGAAAGAGCTGGGAATATGGCAGGGTGATGTCATCGGAGTGAGAACGCCCATTATCTCCGATAATCCGGATGATGTGTGCTACCTTAATGCCACAGCAAGCGGCCTGTTTGTGCCTGAGGTTAAGCACGGCGCAAAACTCGAAGAAGGCGGGCTTATAGGCAGAATAGTAGACCCGCTTGGCGGAGAGGTTCTCGATGAAGTCAGATCTCCTATAAACGGAATACTCTTTACAATTCGAGATTATCCCATTGTGGACGAGGGTTCACTTATGGGAAGAATTCTGAAAGAGGAGGTCTGCAGCTGTGAATAAAAAAATCATATATGAAATAAAGGGCCTTTACAGAGATGACTTCCGTGTAACGGGATTTGAATTCGGTGAGGGTGAAAAATCAGTGTGCATAGTCGGCAGTTCCCGAGGAAACGAGGTTCAGCAGATTTACTGCTGTTCCCGTCTGATTCAGAAGATGAAGCAGCTCGAGGCAGAGGGAAGAATTCTTCCCGGCCATAAGATTTTAATCATTCCTTCCGTTAATCCTTATTCCGTGAATATTCAGAAACGATTCTGGTCCACGGATAACACCGATATAAACAGAATGTTCCCGGGTTACAACCTCGGAGAAACCACCCAGCGCATAGCTGACGGTGTGTTCCGTGAAATCAAGGACTATAAATACGGAATTCAGTTTACATCCTTTTACATGCCCGGTGACTTTGTTCCCCATGTAAGATATATGGATGAGGGTTACACAAAAAGAGAAGATGCCGAAAAATTCGGACTTAAATATATAGTGGAGAGAACTGTTCGCCCCTATGATACCGCAACTCTCAACTATAACTGGCAGGTATGGGATACCGTGGCATTCTCCCTTTATACCGACACAACAGAGCACATAAGCGGAACGGGCGCAGGTCAGGCTGTTCTGGCGGTGATGAATTTTCTCGCTAACAACGGCATAATCAAGTACGATGCCGTGGGCACAAAAAAGAGCAGAACAATCAAAGACACCGAGCTTGTATCGGTGCGTACATCGGAATCGGGCTTCTATGAGCCCATTGTAAAAGCCGGAGAAGAGGTTAAAACAGGTCAGGCTCTTGCGAATATCATTGACCCTTACGAGGGTTATATCCGTGAGACTTTATATGCCCCTGTGGAGGGCATAGTGTTCTTCCAGCACAATGCTCCGCTTACATACGCCAATACGGCAGTAATAAAAATTATAGAGAACTGATAGTCAGGTTAAGCATGAAAGTCCCCGGTCGGAATAAAAATCGACCGGGGACTGTTGTATTCAGGATGGACAGCGTAGGCAAACAGGCAGGAGGCTGTAATCCAATGCCAATCAGTTATGAGACAGCAGACGACAGAATAGTGATTGATACAGACGAGCTTGATTCGTATGCAGGGGCTTTTGCGGCCTGGAGCGGACCGACTCAGTAAATAACCCGGGATGTGTTTTATTACAGGTGAAGTGAATAAAACCTGAAGCCGTTTTTATATCCGTAATAATAAGAAGAATTTCATAAAAAAAGCTTGACCTAAAGTCAGGTTCAGATGATAAGATATGCAAATCATATTATCTGACTCTTAGTAAAAACATTGAAGGAGGAATCTGAAATGAACAGGTCAACGTTATTATCGCGGGATTTCTGGAATAAGGACTTTATACTGATTTGTCTTGTGTGCTGTATCGCATCATATCCCAACAGTATTCTGACATCTGTGCTTCCGGTATATGTGCTGGATATAGGTGGAAACAATGCTGTTATTGGGTTTATGACAACAGGATTGACAGTGCTTACCATGATAACAAATATTATCGTGGCACCGCTTATTGACAGTATTGGCAGAAAAAGGCTGGTAATATTGGGAAGTTTTCTCTTTTTTGTGAATTCTTTGCTCTTCTGTTTTACAAACAGGCTGTCTTTTGTTTTAGTACTTCGCATTCTATGTGGTTTGACAACCGGTGTGTTTTTCCCGATACCACCGATCATTGTTTCCGATGTTTCAAAAAAGGAACATCTGGTTGATGCATTGGGTATATTCGGTGCTTCAGGATCTGTTTCCTTTGCTGTTGCACCAACAATAGGTTTATGGCTGTACAGAAGCTATGGTGCCACTGCTATGTTTTGCTCCGCTGCGGTTCTTGGAGCAATATCATTTATGGATGAAAGAAGTATCTGATTGTTTTGACAGGCTATAAGAACGAAACAAAAAGGAGCACTTGTCATGCAGAATATCAGACCCACTGTGCGCATGGTTTTTCGATGCCTTCACGAGAGAACAGACCGTAACCAAAAACGGTATTGAGGGTTCTGGACTCGGAATGTCAATCTGCAAAAACATCGTTGAGATGATGGGAGGAACCATCACCTTAAACAGTGAAGTAGGCATAGGTACAGAGTTCACTGTTTCAGTAGAGCTTAAAATAGATGAGGAAGCAGTAGAAACTAACGATTCGGATAACAATACCGGTTCGAGGCACATCAATCATTGCAAACGATGAATTCTTCTTGTGGAAGATGATGAGCTGAATTCTGAAATTACAATGGAAATACTCATCCGCATGGGCTGGGAGAGACAGGAGTTCAAAGAGAGGATAAAACCGTACGGCCCACAGTACTGTTTTGTTCCCAAGTTCTATTCCCGGGAACAGAACCGGGAACACAAATTTTAGGAACGTTCCTGACAGCACAGG
>JAUNDK010000014.1:25009-46095 GCA_030526115.1 Clostridia bacterium | reverse complement strand
CGCGCTTGAATGGGGTTCAAGAGGCCGTGGGTTCAACTCCCGCCACTCCGACCAGGGCACTGACTAAAACAAGTCGGTGCTTTTTGTTTTGTCCGCAGATTGTTTTGATGAAATCTGCGGGCTTTCCTTTATGCTGATTGTAATTATCGGGATTTTATGATATAAATACTTTATATGAAACCATAGAAGGAAGATGCGCATTAATTATGTTGGAGAAGGATAAGGAACTGCTCGGTGAGCTCGGACTGCCGGCGGAATTTATAGAGGCTTTGCCGGGCGGTTATCACCTGTGTGAAGATGACCCTGAAAACGGTTATCCTCTTGTATATATGAGTGACCGCTTTCTTGAAATTACCGGCTGGACAAGGGAAGAAATTGCCGGGAAATTCGGCAACAGATATAACCTTATGGTTCATCCCGATGATATGGAAAAGGGAATTGACAATTATTCGGACGGCGCAGGTGCCACGGGTAAGGTTTCCGAGGACAGAATCTTCCGTATTATGGGAAAGAACGGCTATGTCTGGGTTACATCCACTGCGAAGCTGTATGAAATAAAAGGAAAAAAATATGTTCAGGCCATTCACTCTGCGGTAAACACGACCGTCGCCCTGCAGGAGCAGAGCAGACTTTCTCTGGAGCTTTCCCGTAAAGAGGCCTATTCCGATATTGAGAACCTGAAAAACCATCTGGATATTATCAAGTCCGTTGCCGGTGTATATATCTGTTTGTATTACATTGATATGAGCGATTTCTCATATGTTGAGCTGGGCGGAACCTCGGAAGAGGTTGAGATGCTTATGGGAAGCAGGGGTGATGCCGCAAACGCATTCCGTGAGGTCGGAAAAAGCCTTATCCGCAAAGATTACTCAGATTTCTTTATCGATTTTACAGACCTCACCACTTTGGAGGAAAGACTCAGAAACAAAGAGTGGATTGCCGGGGAATACTACGGAAATTACAGCGGATGGACAGAGGGTCTTTTCATTGCCGCAGACAGAAACGAAGACGGCACTCTGAGCCATGTTGTGTATGCCGCCAGAGACATAAACGAGCAGAAGAACAAGGAGTTTGCCTACCAGCATGAGCTGGAGGAAACCGATAACATTGTTGCCGGTGCCAACATGGGTATATGGACCATTACCATGTTCGATGGCGAGAAACCGCGAATGAAGGCGAACCCGAAGATGCGTGAGCTTCTCTCCCTTGATGATGATGTCACATCCGAAGAGGATATTTATGAAGCATGGCATTCAAGGATTAAGCCCGAGGCGCTCGAGAGCGTAAATGCCTCTGTTCAGGCGATGATGTCCGGTGAAAAGAACGAGAACACCTATCTCTGGGTTGATCCCGTTCTCGGTGAGCAGTATGTAAGATGCGGCGGCGTTGCCGAAAAGGCAGAGGGCAAAGGCTGGGTTCTCCGTGGCTATCATTACAATGTAAACAATGAGGTGCTGGAGGAACAGCAGAGAAAACTCGCTTCCGTAAAGATGAACGAGATTCTTAAATCGGTCAGCCTTGATTATCACACCATATGGCTCATCAATCGTGATACCTTTGATATGGAACTAATCAGAACCACCGGTGTTTCCACTATTAAAGAGGCATTGAACAGAACTATTGAACAGCACGATTACAGTAAAACCCTCACATGGTATGTGCAGGATTACATTGCCGAAGAGGACAAAAAGCGATTGCTTGATTTATGCAGTCCCGAGACAGTTCTGCGTGAGATAGAGAAAGGCACATCCTACAGCGTAAATTACAGAAGAATTGACGAAAACGGACACTCCTCCTACCATCAGATGACCTTCTCGCTTGCCGGTGATTTCGGCTTTACCCTTGCTTTCCGTGACATAGACAGCATGATGCGTGAGGAGCAGGAGAAACAGAAAATTCTTGAGAGGGCGCTTGATGCGGCTGAGGATGCCAACAAAGCAAAGTCCAACTTCCTGTTCAATATGTCCCATGACATACGCACTCCGATGAATGCGATTATCGGTTACAACCAGCTGATAAAGAAAAAGCTGACAGACGCGAAGCTGCTTGAGTATGAGGATAAAATCGAGCAGTCGGGAAATATGCTCCTCTCCATTATCAACAATGTGCTTGATATGGCGAGAATCGAGAGCGGAAAAGTAACCCTTGATGAGGATATTTCCAGAATTTCGGATCTGGCAAACGAGCTGTGGTCCGTATTTGAACCGGAGGCACGAAAGAAAAACATCGACCTTACTTACGATATTGATGTAAATCATGAGGTTATTATCTGCGATGAAACAAAGATAAAGGAAATAGTCTCGAATCTTGTAAGCAATGCAATAAAATATACTCCCGAGGGCGGAAAGGTAAGTGTTCACGCTTCTGAGCTGCCCTGCGACAAAGAGGGTTATGCGAAAATATGCACCGTTGTCAGCGATAACGGAATAGGCATGAGCGGAGAATTCCTGCCGCACATTTTCGATTCCTTCTCAAGGGAGAGAAACACAACCATGGGTAAGGTTTCCGGCACAGGCCTTGGAATGAGCATCGTAAAGAAGCTGGTTGATTTAATGCACGGCACCATAGAGGTGGAGAGTACTCCGGGTGTGGGAACCACATTTACCGTGTGCTATGACCTGAGAATTGCCGATGAGGCGGTCTTTAGCCATATTCCTGATGAACAGGATGCGGATGTGGGCTTTATGCTTAAGGGAAAGCGCATTCTTCTTGCCGAGGACAACGACCTCAATGCGGAAATTGTCATGGAGATTCTTGCGGAGCAGGGAGTTCATCTGACCCGTGTTGCCGACGGAATTCAGTGTGTTCACGAGATTGAACACTCACCTGCGGAAAGCTATGATGTTATACTCATGGACATTCAGATGCCCAACATGGACGGAAACATGGCTGCAAGTACCATAAGAGCCCTGAAAGATGCCGAAAAGGCAAACATTCCGATAGTTGCCATGACGGCAAACGCCTTTGAAGAGGACAGAAAAACCGCTTTTGAACATGGCATGAACGGCTTCCTCTCCAAGCCGATTCAGCTTGCCGAGGTGCTTCGAACTCTCGGAGAAGTGCTCGGAAAGTAACCGATCCGTTATATTGAGAAACATAAAAACAAGGAGCATCCGATGCGTAATTCGGGTGCTCCTTCTGTGTTTATATGGGTTTATTCAACGGTATCAATCAGCCTTTCAAGCTCCTGTGTTATGAGCTTTACTCTTTCTGCAGATGTTTCCGCAGAGTCGGTTCTTACATCTGTATAGAACTTTATCTTGGGTTCTGTTCCGGAGGGGCGCATGGCAATCCAGGCGTTGTCGGAGAGCAGGTACTTCAGGGCGTTCTGGGGCGGAATATCCCCGAAGCCGTTTATGTAGTCTATGGTCTGCGCTGTATCGAGGACAGTGCTCTGCTTTATGAGTCCTGCTCTGAAAGCATCCATTATTCTCAGTATTCTCTCACGGCCCTCTTTGCCCTCAAGAACAAGAGAGAAATGGCCCTCGGCAAAATATCCGTGGATTTTGTAGAGTTCTTCCAGTCGGTTTTTAAGGCTTTTGCCCTGCTTTTTAAGGTAAGCGGCGGCTTCTGTGATGAGCATGGCGGCGGTGATGCCGTCTTTGTCCCTGACTTTTGCGTTCGGGGCACAGCCTATGCTCTCTTCGTAGCCGAAGAAATAGGAATATCCGCGCTCTTCGAGCTCCGGGATTTTTCCGCAGATGTTCTTGAAGCCTGTCAGAGTCTCAAAAACCTCTATTCCGTGGCTCTCGCATATCGCCCTGCCGAAATCGCCCGTTACTATGGATTTAATCATGGCGGATTTGTGTGGCAGAGTGCCGTTTGCTTTTTCGCTCTCTGCGAGGTAATCTATGATGAGTGCGCCTGTCACATTGCCGTTGAGGAAAGTGAAACCGCCTTTGCCGTCGGAGATTTCCACAGCCATTCTGTCGGAGTCGGGGTCGGTGGCAATGATAAGCCCGGCTCCCGTTTCTTTCGCGAGTTTTTCCGCAAGAGCAAAGGCTTTCGGGTTCTCGGGGTTGGGGTAGGGCACGGTGGTGAAATCGGGGTCAGGGTCTTTCTGCTCGGGTACTATGTGAAAAGCCGTGAAGCCCATGCGCTCTGCCATATCCATGACGGGTATGCTTCCTGCGCCGTTTAACGGAGTGTAGACCACCGGAATTGTCAGGTCGAGTTCGCTTCTGTCCCTCTTGGAATTGGAGAGCACATATTGCATGAATTTTTCGTCCATGTCCTCGCCGAGCCATGTGACAAGGCCTTTCTCTTCGGCTTCTTCGAGGGGCATTATGCCGAAATCATCGAAGAAATCAAGCTTCTGAATTTCCCTTAACATTCCTGCGGATATCTCTCCCGATATCTGGGCGCCGTCTTTGTGGTAAACCTTGTAGCCGTTGTATTCTTTGGGGTTGTGGCTGGCGGTCATGTTTATGCCTGCTGTGCAGCCAAGCTCCGTTATGGCAAAGCTTAGCTCCGGTGTGGGCCTGAGTGATGGAAACAGGTAAACTTTTATTCCGCTTCCCGCCAGTATGGACGCCGCAAGTTCGGAGAACTCCTTTGAGTAATGTCGGCAGTCGTAGGCGATTACAACGCCACCGGAAACATCTTCGCCCGAAGAGAGCAGATAGTCAGCAATTCCCTTTGTCGCCCTGCCGACGGTGAGGCGGTTCATGCGGTTGGTTCCTGCCGCACATTTACCTCTGAGGCCTGCGGTGCCGAAAACTATCCCGGTGTAAAATCTGTCGGTGATCTCCTTAATGTCATCTTTTATGTTCAGAAGTTCTGCCCGAAGTGCATCTTCTTTTGGGAGCTTTTCGAGCCAGTTTTCATATAATTCCATTATGTTCATGATTAATCCTCCCTGTACTGTGATTATACCATAAAACAGGAGGACTGTTAGCACAAAATAAAAGTTTCATTTGCAATAGATTTTTGTTGAATTACAGCTGACAGGGGTATATAATTCCAATCAGACACTTTTGCGAACGGGGGAATTTATATGACTAACATATTAAAACGAAAAGACGCAGACATGACCCAGGGCAACATATGGCGCCACCTGCTCACCTTTGCCATACCCACGGCGATAGGTCTGCTGTTTCAGCAGCTTTATAATATTGTGGATACCATAGTTGTGGGACGTTTTGTTTCTTCCGAGGCCCTTGCCGCCGTTGGAAGCACCACACCGATTGTAAACATGCTTGTCGGACTGTGCATGGGAATTTCCACAGGCGCAGGTGTTGTAATATCTCAGTATTACGGTGCCCATGATACGAAGAATCTCTCAAAGGCGGTAAACACCACCATAGCCTTTACGGGAATTATGTGCGTGTTCGCCACAATAGTCGGCATTATTATCACAGACCCCATGCTGAAATTCATGAATACTCCCGGGAATGTTTTTCCCGAGTCTCACAGATACCTGACCATATATTTTGCAGGAATTACAGGCCTCATGCTCTATAATATGGGCGGCTCGATATTAAGGGCGGTGGGAGATTCCACAAGGCCTACATATTTTCTGATTCTCTCTGCGCTGATTAACATTGCGCTGGATCTTCTGTTTGTAATCGTGCTTGATATGGGTGTTATCGGTGTTGCGATTGCTACCGACATAGCCCAGCTCATCTCAGGCGGACTCATACTTGTTTCCCTCACAAAAACCGAGGGCGCCTATGCAATAAAGTGGAAAGAAATGGGAATAGACAGGACTGTGCTTAAGCAGATTTTCCTCGTCGGTATGCCTGCGGGAATTCAGCAGGCTATAACATCATTCTCCAATGTTTTCGTTCAGTCCTACATTAATGCCTTCGGCTCCGCAGTAATGGCAGGATGGACCTCTTACACCAAGCTGGATATTTTCATCATTATTCCGGTGCAGTCCATAGCCATGGCCTCCACAACCTTTGTCGGCCAGAACTACGGTGCCAAAAAGATTAAAAGGCTGAGAAAAGGCGTAAACACCGCAATGAAATACTCTGTTATCATTACTGTGGTGCTTGCCGCTGTGGTGATAGTATTCAGGGATATACTCCTGAAGATGTTCACAAAGGATGCCGAGGTGCTGTTTTACGGCTCCACCTTCCTTGTGTGGATAACTCCGTTCTATGCCCTCACCTGCATGAATCAGATTTATGCGGGAGCCCTCAGGGGTGTGGGCAAGGCAACTGTGCCCATGGTTATAATGCTGGCATGTTTTGTCGGTTTCCGTCAGATTTATCTTTTTGTAAATTCCATGCTGGGCGGCGGATATATCTCAATGGCCCTAGGCTACCCTGCCGGATGGCTGCTGTGCTCCGTATGCATGACGGTGTTCTACATGCACTTTATGAAAGACTTTGAAAAGCGTTTCGAAATGCAGGAAAACTCCATAGGTGAATAAAAATATTCTGCCCGGGTTAAAAACAAATCCTACAGAATTTATCATCAGAACAAGGAAAGGAATATCCATAATGAATATCAGAAGAAAATCGGTTTTCTTTTCAATACTCCTGTTAATTGTAATAAATGTTTTGTTTGGTTCTGTTATCTCGGTTCAGGCGGCGGAAACAACTGATAAAACAACAGCAATTTCCATTTCGGAAAAATGTAAAATTTCACTTACAAACTATGAATACAGCTATACAGGTAAATCAATAAAACCGCTTCCACAGCTTACTTATCTTGGGAAAAACTTGTAAAAAACATTGATTATACTCTGTCATATTCAGCTAACACCACAGGTGTTGGAAAACATTATGTGAAAATCATCGGAAAAGGAAGATTTACGGGAACAAAAACTTTATATTATAAAATTCTTCCCAAAAAGGTTACCCTTGTTTCTGCAACCAGAGCAAAAAAAGGAATAGTTTTAACCTGGACTTCAGGCGGAAACAGTGTTCATGGGTACTGTGTTTACAGAAACGGTAAAAAAATAGCGAATATCTCGGCAACAAAGGGAGTTCTTTCATATACCGATAAAACTTTACCGAATGGACAACTGGGAAAATATCAGATAAAAACATATAAATATGTTAATGGAGTGTGTTACTGCAATTACTCAAATACAATCTCAAGACTGCGTCTGGACACTGTATCCATATCATCAAAATCAATAGATGCAAACACAGTAGATGCTCTGCACCTGAAGCTTTCCTGGGCGCCTGCTCAGAATATGAATGCTTACAGAGTGACATATATTGTGCAACAGGCAACAAATTCTGCTTTTTCTTCTCCTGATCAGAAAACTGTCAAAGGTTCTTCATCTGATCTGAGCTGTATTTTTGATGCAAATGTTGAACAGACACAGTATTACAGAATCAGGGTCAAATACATTACCGGAAATGGTAACACTGTTTATTCCCAATGGTCAGATACAGTAAAAATCACACCTGCTTCTTATGTGAAGAAAAGGATTGAGTATTTAAAGACCGTTTATCCTGATGGAAAATACTGGTGCAGAAATGGAATTGTTTACAATCATGGCGGTGTTTCCGATTATCCCTGCGGTACCTGCAACGGCAACTATTATTATGGATTCTGCGCTTCAGTAACAACAGGTGCTTATCCTGCAATGCAGTGCCATGGTTTTGCTTCGCTTATGAGCGATGAAATTTTCGGAAAACCCTCAGGTTTCAGCAATGTAAAATATTCAAAGCATAGCGATCTGGATAAATTAAAGCCGGGTGATTTTGTAAGACTTTACGGGATTGTCCATTCTATTTTAATAACGGACGTTAACCATACAACGGGAGAAGTCAGCGCTGTTGAATGCAATGGTGACGGTTATACCTGTCAGATCTGGTGGGTAAGAGGCCCCAGAGGATATAAGTTATCAAAGAATTTCATTAAGTATCAGGGTGTTTACTCCATAGTTTCGAGATATTGATAATTTAATGTCATATCCAAAAAGAAATCCGGTTATCACAGGAAAACTCCATAGGTGAATAAAAAAGTGCGGACGAAAAATCCGCACTTTTCCATATACAAAAATCTCCCCGATAAAAACCGGGGAGATGAAAGTCTGACGAAAATCAGTTGTTGATTTTGATGTTGAGAATTCTTACTGCAACCGGGCTGAGAACGATGTTTGTTGCCAGCTCGAAGAGGAAGTTTACGCCTACGAGGCCTAAAATCATGTAGCTGAATGTGCTGTCAAATCCACCTGCAAGACCCCACTCGCTGACAGCCTCGAAGAAGAAGAGCTTGCAGCCGATGAGGAAGATACCTGTGTTTACAACAGGGCATACGAGAGCGGAAAGAACAACTGCGAGGTACTTGTTGATTTTGCGTGCTGCCTCAAAAACGAGACCTGCCGCAAGACCTGCTGCCGCACCCTTTACAAGAACTGTTGCGACTGTTCCGAATGCGTTGATTGTCATGAAAGCAGCTGCGTCACCGCTCATGAGAACAACAACACCGAAGATGAAACCGAGCCATGTGGATGTTTTCCATCCGCACATTGCGGCACCGATTACTATCGGAAGAAGAACGAGGCTCACGCTGAACGGTCCGAACTTGATGAAAGCACCGAGGAACTGGAACACGATTACAACTGCAGTGAGAATCGCAGCCATTGTGAGACGTACTGTTTTGTTCATATTAAGTTTTGTTGCCATAATTAACTCCTTTCGCTGTTACCCCTTTATGGCCTGCCGTCGGAATTTTCCCGACTGTGTGGGTGTAACGCTGTAAAAAATATATATTTGCATATCATTGCCCTCTTTTTTCGGTATCGTGCATTATGCTACCATCCGACGGAACGCAATGTTTCAGCCTGAATATATGTGGGGAAAGTGCTCCCAGGATTTAGTACCGGGGTATTATACACGAAGTGAAGAGAAAATGCAAGTTTTACATTTACATGGGGAAATCAAGAATCGTTTTAAAGAAAATCGGGCTTGATAAAATACACATTTTATTGCCGATTCATTGACAATCTTTGTTCAATAATGCTATAATGAATTGCTTTACAGTCGGAATTATACCGATTATGTTTGTTAAGGTATAGAAAATATATAAGGAGTGAATTTACTATGGGTCGTACCGCAGGTATTCTGATGCCCGTTTCCGCTTTGCCGGGTAAGTATGGCATCGGTTCTTTTTCAGAAGAAGCCTATAAATTCGTTGATTTTCTCGAGAAGGCAGGTCAGTCATACTGGCAGATTATCCCTCTTAATCCCCCGAACCACGAACAGTCTTTTGATACACCGTATCAGTCTTTCTCCGCATTCGCAGGCAACCCTTACTTCGTAAGCCTCGATAAGCTCAAGGCTGAGGGTCTCCTCACAGCTGAGGAAATAGAAGAGGCTGATTTCGGCGATGAGCCACAGCACATCGATTACGATAAGCTCTATGCAAACCGCTTAAACCTTCTCCGCAAGGCTTATGACCGTGCAGACAAGGTAAACGACGAGGGCTTCAATAACTTCGTCCGTGACAACGGCTGGTGGCTCGACGACTACGCAATGTTCATGTCCCTCAAGACTTTCTTCGGTGGTGTTGAGTGGCGCAAATGGCCTGAGGATATCCGCCGCCGCTGGGGCTTCGCCATGGATTATTACCATGATAAGCTCTATTTTGACATTGAGTTCCACAAGTATATTCAGTACAGATTCTTCAATGAGTGGTATGCCCTCAAGGCTTACGCAAACTCAAAGCACATCGGTATTATCGGTGATATAGCTATTTATGTTTCCCTTGACAGTGCAGACGCATGGGCTCACCCTGAACTGTTCCAGCTCGATGAGAACCTCGAACAGACTGCTGTTGCGGGATGCCCACCGGATCAGTTCTCCGCTGACGGCCAGATCTGGGGTACACCGCTCTACCGCTGGGACGAGCACAGAAAGACAGACTACGGCTGGTGGATGGCACGTCTGTGGCATAACTTCTGCACCTGCGACATGCTGAGAATCGACCACTTCAGAGGTCTTGACGAGTACTTCTCAATTCCGTTCGGAAGCAAGACAGCCCTCGCAGGCCATTGGGAGCCGGGCCCGGGTATGTCCCTCTTCTGGAAGATGTGGGAGAACATGGGTCACAAGGCCGTTCTTGTTGAGGACCTCGGTACTCAGACAGATTCCGTTCGTCAGATGGTACGTGACAGCGGATTCCCGAACATGAAGGTTCTTCAGTTCGGTTTCGATACAAACGACTACGGCGCAGGCAACGACTACATTCCACACAATGTTCCGGAGCACTGCATCATGTACACAGGTACTCATGATAACGATCCTATCCACGGCTGGTTCATGAAGCTTTCTCAGGCTGAGAAGGATATGATTAAGAGCTACTACGGCACAGAGAGCGTAAAGGATGAGGACATGTGGAAGGTTCTCGTAAACTCAGCACTCATGAGCCGTGCAGAGACATGTATCATTCCGATTCAGGACTACATGGGACTTGGCAGCGAGGCAAGATGGAACGAGCCGTCTCACCTTGAGAACAACTACTTCTGGAGAGTTGCCGACGGAGACCTGAGCGATGAACTCGCACAGAGAATCCGTACAATGACAAGAACCCACGGCAGACTTAACTGGGAAACAGAGAAATAATTGAAAAGAAATACGGCGTGACTGTAAAAGGTCGCGCCGTTTTTGCATGCAGTAGATAAAGTCGTAAGAATTAAAGCTTTTTCAAACTTTTCCCGAAAAGTTTGCAGAGTCCGAGACAGAGTCTCGGGGCAGGTCAGATGATGCTAAGCCAATAACAGAAAACAGAGCGAAGCTCTGAACAAAAGAAACATAGTCGGAGAGTCGAGAAAATGCAAAGCATTTTTGAGCGATTTCGACGGACAGACTTGTCCAATTCAGAATTAGGAATGCGGATTTCAACCTCATCAGTCTTGCCTAACGGCAATCCAGCTTCCCCAAAGGGGAAGGCAATAAAAGAAGATAGCCAAACAACGAAGTGTTTTTGGCGGACCAACCACGCAAAGCCTACCGAGGAGAAATGCATCTCTTGAGCACTCCCTCAAATGATGTCAGTTTTCTTACGAAAACGTTCAGCCAAGTCCCGTTATCAGGCATTTGTTATAGTTCATAGTATGATTTCACGAGACAAGTTGACCTTAATATCAGATAATTCTTAATTTGCTTCCCCTCGCCATTGACATATTCATGCTTATCTGTTAAATTATCCTGGAGTTTCAGAAAACTTGCCTTACCGTGAGTAGTGAAAAACGGCGACTGTAAGTCCCTGAGAACCAAGGGCGTGCGACCGTTCCCGTGAAAGCGGAAGAAAAGAATAAAGCAGAATTTAATAATGTGCAGGTCAGCCAATAAACAACGGAGATTCGTGGGAATCCGAACCGGTTTCACCGCCACAGACTAACCGCAAGTAGGAAAAGGCGGCGACTGTAAGCCCCGAAAAAATCGGGCGTGCGACTGTTTTTACGAAAGCAAGGCTGTGTGGGGAGAATATGGTCTTAAGGGATACTCTCCGCGAAACAAAAACTTTTCTCATCTTACCTGCGGAATACTTTTTTCTTTTGAAAGGATCTTTTCATGAAAACAGTTAAGAAATATCTTAAGCGTTATTTTGTAGACGCAATGAGCGCCATGGCTCTCGGCCTTTTCTCATCACTCATCATAGGACTCATTTTAAGCCAGCTGGGTAAAATTCCTTACCTCGGCTTCCTCACAGAGATAAGCTCGGTTCTTGCGGCTTCTTCTCCCGTTGTCGGTGCGGCAATAGGTGTTGCCATAGCTTACGGCCTCAAGGCTCAGCCGCTGGTAATGTTCTCCAGTGCCGCAACAGGTGCCTTCGGATATTCCCTCGGTGGTCCTGTGGGTGCTTTTGTGGCCGCTGTAATCGGTGCTGAAATCGGTCGACTCGTCAGCGGAAAGACAAAGGTTGATATCATAGTTTCCCCTGTTGTCACAATAGTGGCAGGCGGAATTGCCGCAAAGCTCGTCGGTCCCGGCGTAGGCTCTCTCATGACAGCCCTCGGTGCGGTTATCAACAACGCCGCAAACCTTGCTCCGCTTCCCATGGGAATACTCATTGCGGTGATAGTCGGACTTGCCCTCACAGCTCCCATAAGCTCGGCCGCACTTTGTGTAATGCTCGACCTTTCGGGTATAGCCGCAGGTGCCGCTGTAATAGGCTGCTGCTGTCAGATGGTCGGTTTTGCCGTAGCAAGCTACAAAGATAACGGCTTCGGCGGATTTATCTCCCAGGCTCTGGGCACAAGTATGCTCCAGTTCGGAAATATCATGCGCAAACCCGCAATATGGCTCGCTCCGACCCTTGCAAGTGCTGTGCTGGGTCCTGTAAGCACATGTTTTCTCAGAATGACAAACACCGCTTCGGGCGCAGGCATGGGCACCAGCGGTCTTGTAGGTCAGTTCGGTGCATGGGCGGCAATGAGCGGAACAGATAACGGCATACTCATCCTCGAGATTGCGGTCATGCACTTTGTTCTTCCTGCTGTGGTGACTCTGGTTTTCCACTTCATCTTTAAGAAGATAGGCTGGGTAAAAGACGGCGACATGAAGATTAAAATTTAATTGAGAATTATAGGTATTAAGGCGGATTTTCCCTTTTGGGGAAGATCTGCTTTTTGTTTTATTCCGCATTCCCAATTCCGGATTGGATGAGGAGGTCCGTCCGATTCGCTCGGCATTCGCCTCGACTGTCGGACTATGTTTCTTTTGTTCAGAGCTTCGCTCTGTCTGTACTTCTCGGTTTATATGCATCAGACCTGCCCCGAGACGCTGTCCCAAACCCTGCAAACTTTTCGGGAAAAGTTTGACAAAAGCTTTGGCTCTGCTTCTAATTGTAAATATTCTGTGAACAATTGTTAATAAACTGTTAAAAGTTGCATAGTTTTATGCAACTATTTCCGCTTTTCACCCTTATAGTGAAAACTTTTTTCAAAGGAGATCACTATAACTTATGAACATCAACTCAGTTTCCAATATCACAGAAAAAGAAGATAACCGTTTCATCGTTATCCCTGCCGCTGTTCGCTCCGACAGACGTCTCTCTGCAGGTGCAAGGCTCCTTTACGGCGACATAGCCGCTCTCACCATGGAGAAGGGCTACTGCTGGGCCACCAACACTTACCTTGCAGAGATTTATTCCGTGCGCACAGAAACAATAAGCAACTGGATTTCTCAGCTTGAGGAGTTCGGTTACATTGAGATAAAGTACAGCGGAAGAGATAGAATAATCCGCCTTTGTGAAGAATACGCCGTAAATCCTGTGAAGTCAGAAAGCTCCGAAAGAGCTGTATCTGATGATAACTCATGCGGAAAAAATCACTCTGTGCATGAGGAAAATCGCAAGGATGTTTTAGAAAAAACGCAAGGCAGCCTTGCGAAAAATCGCAAACATAATAAATCATATAATAATTCAGTTAATAAATCACAGAAAAAGAAAGAAGCTTCGGAGAGAAAATCTCCTCAGGCTTCTCTGCCCACTCTCAATGAAGTTCGTGACTATGTTTCTGAGAACAATATAGGCATAAATCCGGAAGTTTTCTTCATGTACTATCAGGCAAACGGGTGGAAGACCCCGGGCGGAAGGGAACTTGGCGACTGGAAGGCTCAGGTGAAAATATGGGAGCTGAGAGAAAGAAACACACCGAAGGTTAAAAGCAGGGCTGCGAGCTATGAGTTCGAGCATAAGGGAAGAAGTTTCGATGCGAATTTCCTCGACAGCATATGTGATTAGCTGTATTTGTTCGAACATTAATTCGAAGTTTATCTTGAAATTGCACAAATGTTCGTATATAATATTGAATCGAGAGGTGAGTTAAAGCAAAAGATAAGTGTGATTTTTCAGAGAATGTATCCCGTGAGAAGGTTATCCACTCGCCTTTGGGATAATACGAACGGTAGAACAAACGAACAGGATAATACTTTTTGTATAATCGGTATGGTACGAACAGAAGGAGGTTCTTTATGGGAAGAAGAGCAAGGTATAACCCCGAATGCAATATGCCGCAGAGCAGATGTAAAACAGCGGCGGAATGGAAGGCAATGGGGGAAAAAGAGGGAAGGAATGACAGATATTTCTTTGAGGAAGATGAGGAGAACGATGTTGAGAGATACAGAAGGAGAAAGAGACAGGAGATAACGGAGAGGATATTAAACAGCGCAATGACGGAAAGGCAGAAGCAGTGCTGTGTGCTGTATTTTTCGTATGGAATGAAGATGCCGGCAATAGCGGAACAGCTGGGGCTGGATAAATCGACGGTGAGCAGACATATAAGAGCGGGAAAGAGGAAAGTGGAGAGACTGATGGCGCTGTACAGCGGGAAGGGGAGAGTTTAGGGTTAATTAAGAGTTAAGAATTAAGAATGCAGAATTATTGGCAGTAAATAAAAGTTTCGTCCACCTTTTCAAAGGTGGCAGGGTCAAGGGACAGAGTCCCTTGGGTAAGTTTGATGTACACTAACCGTGAACAGAAAACAGAGCGAAGCTCTGATCAAAAGAACACAGCCAAACAACGAAGTGTTTTTGGCGGACCTTCTTATCCAACTCGGAATGAGGAATTAATTAAAGCTTTTGTCAAGCTTTTCCCGAAAAGCTTGCAGAGTCCGAGACAGGGTCTCGGGGCAAATCTGATGAATGTAAACCCAGAACACAAACACAATGCGAAGCATTGCAACAAAAGAAAGAAAGTCGAAGAGTCGAGGAAATGCAAAGCATTTACGAGCAATTTCGACGGACCTCTCACGCCAAACCTGCAGGAGGAGAGAAAGTGTTCCAATCAGGAACTTAAAACTAACAACCAGCAACTTAAAACCAATAACTTAAAACTTAACACAAAAAACTGCCTAAATTCCGAGTTTTTTCTCTGTGTAAATTAACGAAATTCACTATTTATTTTTGCCTGTGTATATGATATACTGTGAAGCGTGAACTGCGCGGAATATATCTGCGATAAATTTCTTTTTCAGGTAAAAAAGCACTTGATTTTATGAAGAGTTTATGGTAATATAATTGTCGCGTTATTGGAATAGAAGGCATAATTATGCCTGGACCAATAGGCTCAGGCAATAAATGCCATGGCTTTAAAGCCTATATCTTACATCATGTTGCGAGGAGGTGTCACCGCATGCCAAACATTAAGTCTGCAAAGAAGCGTGTTAAGGTTATCGAGACCAAGACAATGCAGAGAAAGATTGCTAATTCTGCTCTCAAGACTCAGATCAAGAAGGCTAACGCAGCTATCGAGGCTAAGTCCGAGGACAAGGCAGAGGCTGTACGCGTAGCAGTTAAGAAGATCGATCAGGCAGCAGCTAAGGGTATTCTCCACAAGAACACCGCTGCAAGAAAGAAGTCAGCTCTTGTTAGAAAGCTCAACGCAGAAGCTTAAGTTTCTGAACTTCGTTCTTCAAAAAATGAAACAAAAAATGCAGGACCAGTCGGCCCTGTTTTTTTGTTTTTATGGGAACCTTATCCAATTAAGAGTTAAGAATTATTGACATTAAGGCAGGTTTTTCCTTTATGGGAAGATCTGTCTTTTTTGTTTTCTCCTCGGAGGGCTTTGCGAGGCAGGTCCGTCGAAAGGCGCTTCGCTGTTCCGACTACCCTTCTTTTTGTTGCAATGCTTCGCATTGTGTTTCTATTCTTGGTTTATTGGCATCAAATCTGCCCCGGGCGCTGCCCGGACCTGCAAGCTTTTTGAAAAAAGCTTGGCAAAAACTTTGATTCTGCATTCTTAATTTGCTGTGGAGGGCCGTCCGATTCGCTCGGCATTTGCCTCGACTGTCGGACTGTCTTTATTTTGGTCATTGCTTTGCATTGTGTTTGTTTTCCTGGTTTAGTGTACATCAGACTTGCCCCGGGCGCTGCCCGGACCTGCAAGCTTTAATTTCTGTCCCAAATTCCGAATTTGATAAAGAGGTCAGGCAAGAATTGCTTCGCTCTCTTGCCTGTCTTTCTTTTGGTCAGAGCTTCGCTCTGTTTTAACTTTCTCGGTCAGTCGGCATCAGAACTGCTCCGGGACGCTGTCCCGGACCCTGCCACCTTTGAAAAGGTGGACGAAACTTCTGATTCTTTCAACTTATCAATCAGTATCTCATGAAAAAAGCGGAAGTCCGGTTAAAGACTTCCGCTGATTTTTATTTACTGAATGCTCTCTTCGAGGTAACGCTCAAGCTCTTCCTCGTCCTTCTTCTTATCAAGGACAACCAGAACTGTTGTGATGGTTGCTACAAGTGCAACAAGAGCGGAGATAATACCGATTAAAACGATGAGCTTAGAATTTTTATTTGAATATCTCATATAAACTACTCCCTTCGGGAAAAATCCTTTTTTATTTATAATAACTAAATAGTTTGTAAAAGTCAATCAAATAAAATGCAAAACCCACACAAAAGTTTTTGTGTCCCGTTTCCCCGTTTTATGTGGAAAATTCAGATTGACAACTTACAGAAACGCCTGAATTTCCAGCCTGTATCCCTCTGCATCCTCGAAAAAGAAGGAATAAACCCCGAATTTTATGAGTTCTTTCGGTTCGCCTGTTATTTTTACGCCTTTTGATTCAAGCTCTGCGAACTTTTTATCTACCTCATCTTTTGTATCATACACAAATGAAATACACACGCCTTTATCACTGTTGGGAGTGTTTCTGTCATCGGTAATCTGAGAGAAACCTATCATACCCGACCCCGTATCGAATATGAGGGTATTGCCGCCGTTCTGGGATTTATACAGCTTAAGGCCGAGCTTTTCGGTATAAAATTTTTCGGTGGATTTTATGTCGTGTGTGGGGAGGAAGGTGATCATGGCAGGATCCTTTCTTCTAATTCCGAATTTGTCGCATGCCTGCACACGTCTTTCATGCAGCATTCGTCGCACTTGGGTCTGCGGGCCACGCAGACGGCTCTGCCGTGCAGGACGAGGCGGTGGCAGAAATCGTTGCCCTCCTCGGGGTCGAGGCAGGCCCACAGGTCTTTCTCCACCTTATACGGCTCTTTGTTGTCTGTAAGGCCCAGAAGTCCGCATATTCTAATACAGTGGGTGTCAGTTACTATTGCGGGCTTTCCGAATACATCGCCGACTATGAGGTTCGCTGTTTTTCTGCCCACGCCCGGAAGTTTGCACAGCTCTTCCACGGTGTCGGGGATAACTCCGCCGAGGTCGTTCTTCAGCACACGAACCATTTTATACAGGTCTCTTGCCTTGCTCTTGTAAAGTCCGCAGGATTTGATGAGCTCCGCAATTTCCTCTTCGGTGCCCTCGCACCATGCGTCAAGGGTGGGGAATCTTTCCACCAGGGCAGGCATTACCATGTTTACTCTGGCGTCGGTACACTGGGCGGCAAGGCGCACGCTGACAAGCAACTGTAACGGATCTTTATATTCAAGGGAGCACTCGGCTTCCGGATATTCTTCTTTTAATCTCTGCACGCATATTGCGGCAAGTTCTTTTCTGGTCATGGTTATTGGGTCCTTTCGTTTTATCAGGAATTTTTTGTAATAATCAAATGCCGATATTTCAGCAAAGCTGAAGGGAAAATAGTATATTGTATGAACTTTTCATCCTCATCCGTCTGTGGACACTAAGGTGTCCACATCCACCTTCCCCAGTCTTGGGGAAGGCTTTAGATAAAGAGGCTAACTATATTCAGACTTAGGATAAGTTTATTCTTTTGGAAATTTCATCATCAATCTTTTTACAGACATCAACAAAATTGTTTCTGATTTCCATGTTGGTAAATCTCAGAACCTTTATACCGTATTCGGATAAATATGCACTGCGCTCTTTATCATAAGCTAATCCCTGCTCTGTAAAGTGTTGATTTCCATCAATTTCTATTGCAAGTTTTGCTTTACTGCAATAAAAATCAAGGATAAATCTATCTTTGGGTAACTGTCTGCGAACAGTATATTTATATGTTTTCAAAAAGTCATACCACAGGTGATTTTCTTCAGGTGTGGAATTTTTTCTGAGTTCCTGCGATCTTATTCGAAGGGAACTGTCTCTGAATTTCTGTTTTTTATCAAATGAATTCATTGTACTTATATTTTTTAGTGTACTTTAAGTTTTTAAGTTATAGCTTGCCTTTATGACAATAGCCTTCCCCTTGACCGGGGAAGGTGGCCAGTTTTGCTTTGCAAATACAGTGCCGGATGAGGTGAATAAAAGCATTCCCCTTTGGGGAATGGGGGACTTTTTGCGAAGCAAAAGTAGATGAGGTGAACAAATTCTATTTAAAAAATTATATCACGATTATCGTAGGCGAGCAAAGTTTATTTATGGTGGAATTCTTCTCGGACGACTTTGTGGGGGTAGTTTATCCAATTTGCTCGGCATTCGCCCAGACTGTCGGGCTATCTTCTTTTAATGCTTTCCCCTTTTGGAAGGTCTAAATAGGAGGGCCAGTTTTCCTTTTCGTCAATAGCCTTCCCCAAGATTGGGGAAGGTGTCAGAGGCTGTATTTTACAGACTCTGACGGATGAGGTTGATATTCTGATATCTGATGCAACTCCCCTAGGATGACTTTGCGTAAGAGGTCCGTCGAAATCGCTCGAAAATGATTTTCATTTTCTCGACTCTTCGACTGTCTTTCTTTTGTTGCAATGCTTCGCATTGTGTTGGAGTTCTCGGTCAGTGTGCATCAGACTTGCTTTTTTTGACGCTTTTCGAGAAAAGCTTGGCAAAAGCTTTAAATAAAAACGCAAGCTATGACTTAACAGAAAAAGTTTGCCTAAAAGAAAAGCCTTCCCCAAGACTGGGGAAGGTGGATTGCCGAAGGCAAGACGGATGAGGATGATAATTCCTAATTTGATAAGGAGGTCCGGCAAGAATTGCTTCGCTCTCTTGCCTGTCTTTTTTTGTTCAGAGCTTCGCTCTGTTTAATTTTCCTCGGTTTATTGGCATCAGACTTGCCCCGGGCTCTGCCCGGACCTGCAAGCTTTTCTAGAAAAGCTTGGCAAAAGCTTTAATTTCTGTCAATAATTCTTAATTCTGCATTCTTAACTCTTAATTTGACTATCCTTCGCCATAGTGCTACAATAAATCCATTCTTGAAATAAGCCCACAGGGAGGATATAAATATGTTCAGCACAGAAAGACTTATGACTTTAGCCGAGAAAATGCGTGAATCAGGTCTCACTCAGACCGTCATCACAGATTCCGATGCTATTTACTATTTAACAGGCGAGATGCAGCACTGCGGCGAGAGATTCCTCGCTCTGCTCGTTAAGGATAACGGCGGCGCTACTCTCTTCCTTAACAAGCTCTTTATCAACACTCTTATCCCAAACGAGGAAATCGTATGGTTTACAGATAACGTCAGGGGTGCTCAGCTCGTTGCGAATTACACAGATCACTCAAAGCCCCTCGGCCTCGACAAGAACATGAGAGCTGAGTTCGTGCTTCAGATTATGGGCGTGAACGCAGGCAGTGAGTACGTAAACGGAAGTCTCCTCGTTGACAGCATGCGTGCCGTAAAGGATGAGCACGAGAGACAGCTCATGATTAACGCTTCCATACTCAATGATAAGGGTATGACAGAGATCAAGAAGTACGTCAAAGAGGGCGTAACCGAGAAAGAACTCGCTGATAAGCTCCTCGAGGTTTATCTCTCCCTCGGTGCGGACGGATTCTCATTCCCGCCTATCGTAAGCTTCGGCGCCCATGCGGCTGACCCTCACCACGAGCCTGACGATACAAAGCTCGAGAAGAACCAGTGTGTACTTTTCGACATAGGCTGTGCAAAGGACGGCTACTGCGCAGACATGACAAGAACCTACTACTTCGGCGAGCCGACAGAGGAGGAGAAGAAAATCTACGCCCTTGTTAAGAAGGCAAACGAGAGCGCAGAGGCCATGATTAAGCCGGGCGTAAGATTCTGCGACATAGATGCGGCGGCAAGAAGTGTAATCGAAGAGGCAGGCTACGGCGAATACTTCACCCACAGACTGGGCCACAGCATAGGCAGAGAGGTACACGAGTACGGCGATGTAAGCGGAGTAAACGAGAACTGCGTGGTAGAGGGCATGACATTCTCCTGCGAGCCGGGAATATATCTTCCGGGTAAGTACGGTGTAAGAATTGAGGATCTGTGCATGGTAACAGCGGACGGAGTTAAGATTCTGAACAGCGTTTCCAAAGAGATGGAATCTCTTTAAATTCGGAATGCGGAATGCGGAATTAAAGCTTTTGCCAGGCTTTTCTCGAAAAGCTTGCGGGTCTGGGCAGAGCCCAGAGCAAGTCTGATGCCGATAAACCAAGGAGAGCAAAACAGAGCGAAGCTCTGAACAAAAAAGAAGCCAGGCAAGAGAGCGAAGCAATTCTTGCCGACCCTCCTGCGCAAGGCGAACCGAGAAAAACATAATTACCCAAAACAAAAGAGCAGTTACACCGAGGACGTTTCCTTTGGCGTAGCTGCTCATTTTTTATAATTCAGAACTCCGAACTCCTAATTCCGAATTGGATGAGGTTCTTAATTCACATAGAATTCCACTGCTGTCAGTTCCCCGGGTTCAAGTACGGTTTCTCCGCTTTTGTAACTGTCTTCAATCAGCTTTAAAGCCTCTTTTTCGCTTTCGGCTTCTATGCTTACTGTTTTTGTTACTGTTTCTTCGATGGTTATTTTATAGGTGGGCATAATTATTTTTATTTACAGGTTTATATCAGCTTTCTGTATCTGCCTTTGCCTGTAAATTCTATAACTCCTTTATCTCTTAAAAATTGTAACTGCTGTCTGATTTTCGGTTGAATATTATTGTTGTTGGGGTGTTTCTCCGTAAGTAACGATGTAAAAGCATAGACATCATCAAGCGTGAATTCATTTGTCTTTATGGAATTAACGCAGTTAAGAATATCAAGCAGCCATCCTCTTGCTTTTATATCCTTTACAATCAGCCTGTCTGAAATACCGAGCTTTTCAGATATTTCTTTTCTGCTGACTTCGGTTCTGCCTTTGATTATATCAATTTTACCCTGCGGTGGTATTTTATCAATCAGAATATTGCACCCTGTCCAGCCTGCTCTGCGAGCTGTTTCCGCAAGCGGTTTTCTTTTCTCGATAATTTCAGGTACAAAGAAATGCTTTGGGACAAGAAAAAGATTATCAACCTTCATTTCTTCCTTTGAATAACTCATGACAAAAAGGTCTGGGTTTTCCGCACCTGTTATTCGTGA
>JAUNDK010000014.1:0-24954 GCA_030526115.1 Clostridia bacterium | reverse complement strand
TGGTGTCATAAGCTCCGTCGGAAATCTTCTTTCCTATTGCACCGCTTTTGCTTTTCAGTTCAAACTGACTTTTACAGACAGGGCAGAAGAAGTCACTGACAGGTCTGTTGTTTTCAAAATGGGCAATGGAAGGATTACCGCAACGAGGGCATGAGATATTATTGCCTACCCAGTTTTCGGTTAATACCCTTATAATCTGTGACTGACTTTTGTAATTCTTTGCAAGTGAAAGGTCAAAACCATAATCCATAAAATCACCACCATTATATGAATTCTACCACAAAGCATACTTGATAAAAACCATATAATTGAAATTATCCGGCAGTCTTCATTTCCGACACAAGTCGGGTTCGGAATGCATCAATAATTAAAGTTGGTGTTTGCTGTCGCAAATAGCGGTTGGCTTTATATTGGAGAACCCCCGGCGAGGGTTCTCCCTTTAAACAGTCCACCGGACTGTTTAAATTCACTCTCCTGCGCTTTTAAGTAAGGGGAATTTCGCTTCTGCGGAAGCGACTCAGGGCTTTGCCCCAAGACCCTACAACCTTTGTAAAGGTTGACGAAACTTTAAATTATTACGAGCTTTCTTCAAAAAATCCCCAAAATAAAATATTTTTTCTCAAAAGTTGCATATTTATATGCAACTTTTTGCCGTTTTGGGGGTACATACGCAGGGACTGTGAATCAGAAATACGGCTTCTGCGATAAATCCACATTACGGAGGTGCTTATGTCCAAAGAAAAATATCTGCCGAAAACCGATGACATCGGCGAAATCATCATGGCAGGCTACAAGAAAATCGCTTTCGGTGACATCAAAGATGCTGTGCGTCTCGCTTTTTCCGATGAGCTTACACCCAGGGAGCTTGCAAGGCTCGATCTCTTTGCAATATCGGAGCTTAAAAGACCTAAGGGCGGCGGCCTCGAGATTAAGTTCTTCGACCGCATCAAGGCTTTGCAGTGCCTTGCGGAGTATTCCGGAGAGAACCGCAACGACGGAAGTTTCTTTACAGCTCTCGAGAAGTCCGCTTCTTCCATGAACAGCGGGGAAGACGAGGTGGCAGAGAATGGCGATTAAATCGAGGTTCGAGAAATTCTCACCGAAACAGCTCAGGGTTCTCAACTGGTGGTGCGAGAACTCCCCCTTTAAAAACAGAGATGTAATCATCTGTGACGGTGCGGTGCGTTCCGGCAAAACCCTATGCATGAGCATAAGCTTCGTGATGTGGGCGTTCTACCGCTATAACGGTATGAACTTCGCAGTATGCGGCAAGACCATACGCAATGTAAAGAGGAACATTATTCTTCCCCTCATGCCCATATTAAAGGAGCTGGGCTTTGACTGCGAGCTTAAATCGAGCGAGAATCTTCTTCTCGTCTCGGCAGGCGGAAGAATGAACCGAATCTACTTTTACGGCGGTAAGGATGAAAGCTCCGCCTCGCTTATTCAGGGTATGACTCTGGCGGGCATACTCTTCGATGAAGCGGCGCTCATGCCGAGGTCCTTCGTGGAACAGGCCCTTGCGAGATGCTCCGTAAGCGGTGCGAAGCTGTGGTTCAACTGCAACCCTGAGAACCCCTACCACTGGTTCTACACCGAGTGGATAAAGAAAAAGGAGGAGAGAAACGCCCTGTATGTCCACTTTCTGATGAGCGATAATCCTTCACTCTCGAGGGAGGTTCTGGAGCGTTACGAGAAGATGTTCTCCGGTGCGTTTTATCAGAGGTTTATTCTGGGGCGATGGGTAAAGGCGGAGGGGCTTGTGTATCCCTTCATGCAGTTCGATATGTTCCCGAGTAATCCGACAGGCGATGCCGAGGAGTTCGCCCTTTCCCTCGATTACGGCACAGTGAACCCCACAAGCTGTGGTCTGTGGGAGAAGCACGGCGCCTCGTGGTATCGTGTGGACGAATATTACTTCGATTCCCGCAGGCAGGGTTTTCAGCGCACGGACGAAGAACATTTAAGGGAGATTAAAGCCCTGCTGGGAGGAAGAAAACCGGGCTTCGTTGTGGCGGATCCGTCGGCGGCGAGCATGATTACCCTCATGGAAAAGGAGGGACTGCCTGTTATAAAAGCGGACAACGATGTAATGAACGGCATACGAAAAGTAAGCTCCGCATTAAAAAGCGGAAGAATAAAAATCTGCCGTTGCTGTAAAGATGCGGTCAGGGAGTTTGCCCTTTACTCATGGTCAGATTCCTCCGCAAAGGACAGCATAATAAAGGAGAACGATCACGCCATGGACGACATTCGTTACTTTGCATCGGAGCTGGAGCGCAGAGAAAACAGCATGGGTCTTGTGTTCTCCGCAGAGAGAAATTAAGGAGGTGAAAAATTGAGGAAGAAAGAGAATACGGCGGCGTGTTCCGTTCAGACAAGGGAGAAGGAAAACTTCCCGAGCTTCGGCGGAGATTACTTCGAGAGGGATTTATACAGGGAACTGAGAAGGAGCGTTCCCATCATAGATGCCTCGATAATAAAGCTGAGAAGGCTAATCGGTTCGTTCTGTGTGGTGACAGGCGTGCCTAAGCTGGATCTTAAAATCTCACGATTTTTAAGGAGGGTGAAGGTAGGTGCAAACTCCTGCGGAATAGATGCTTTCCTCGGAACCTACCTCGAGGAAATGCTCACATACGGCACCGCTGTTGGTGAGATAGTCATGAAGAACGGCGAGCCCTACGCCCTTTACAACACCGATTTAAGGGATGTGGAGATAAGGGAGGATAAGGAGCTGAACGCCATAGTCTGCACAAGGGTCGGCGGTGAGCTGAAACCCTGCAGGCAGAGGGAACTCATCATGGTGACGGCGCTTAATCCCGAGCCGGGCAAAGTAACTGGGGTTTCTATACTCAGGGGACTTCCCTTTGTGTGCGATGTGCTGATGAAAATCTATAGGACCACAGGCACAAACTGGGACAGGCTCGGCAATGTGAGATTTGCCGTAAGCCTTGCCCAGGACGGAGGCTACGCCCCCGAGAGGGCGAAAACCGTTGCAAACGAGTGGCAGAAGGCCATGCGAAAGGACAGCGTCAGCGATTTCATCAGCGTGGGCGAGGTGAACATAAAGGCGATAGGCTCCGATGTGCAGATTCTTGACAGCGAGGTTCCTGTGCGCCAGATGCTGGAGCAGATAGTGGCGAAGCTGGGAATTCCACCGTTTCTTCTTGGATTCAGCTGGTCGAGTACAGAGCGAATGTCCAGCCAGCAGGCGGATATACTCACAAGTGAGCTGGAGGCATACAGGCGGCTTCTGGAGCCTGCGATAATCAGAATAGTGGATGTGTTCCTGATGAGCGAGGGGATAAAACGCCCCGACTACGAGATTGAGTGGGATGATATAACCATGCAGGACGAGCTGGATCATCAGAAAGCCTTACTTCTTGCCGCACAGAGGAAAGCAATAGAGGGAAATTAAAGCTTGTTGCCGAAAAAAGAAAGCAAGTCTGATGACATTAAACCGAGAAGGAAAACCCATTGCAAAGCAATGAACAAAAGAAAGACAGTCAGGAGAGTCGAGAAAATGCAAAGCATTTTCGAGCAATTCCTGACGGACCGCTTTATCCAATTCAGAATTAAGAATGCGGAGTTAGGAATTATCCCTCGTCGCAGGGCTTTGAGAGCTCCCTCAGTCACTTCGTGGCATCCCATTTCACTTTAGTGAAATCTGGCCTCTAGGGAGGGAGACAAGTCCGCTAAGGGAAGATATGTGATGAATCATAAATAGATTATCGACAAAAGTTTTTTCGTGAGATGAATTTATGATAACGAAAAAAGAAACGATAACGGGACGTGGCTCCCTGACGAGGGAGCTCTTAACAGACGGAGGGAGTGGACAGATGAAGAATTTAAAATGATATTCATACTTTGTATGAATGATATTGTTGCTGTGCAACAGTGATATTATCACAAGATGATAATGATATATTCGCTCGGCGAATATGAAAAAAGGAGGAAAGCATGAAACTCACAAAATCAACAACCATACACACCGAAAAGCTCACGGAATCGGAGCTTGCGGAAATCAACCGATTTTCAGGCAGGGCACTTGATGCCGATGAGGTTTTCACCTTCAGGGTTCTGCTGTGTGACAACGAAGTCGACCGGGACGGCGAGGCGTTCACTTTGAAAGCCCTCGAGGAGCTCTCTGTTCTGTTCGTGGGCAAGACGGGAATACTCAACCACGATCCCAAAGCGGAAAATCAGCTCGGCAGAATCTACCGCACAGAGCTGAAAACCGACAGCACAAAACTGACTGCCCTCGGTGAAGAATACTCATATATCGAGGCGAAGGTTTATATTCCCAGAACAAAATCCAACGAGGAGATTATCACGAAGATAGAGACAGGCGTTCTCAAAGAGGTGAGCGTGGGCTGTGCCGTAAAGAGAAGTTTCTGTTCCGTGTGCGGAGAGGAGCATTGCTCCCATGTGACGGGAGAGAATTACGGTGGTAAGACCTGTGCAAAACGCCTTGACGGCGGTGCCGATGCCTACGAGTTCAGCTTCGTTGCTGTGCCTGCCCAGAGGAACGCAGGGGTCACGAAAAATTATAAAGGAGGAAACATGGAGAAAAGAGATGTAATGAAAATGCTCTGTGAAAACGAGGGGGAGATAATCCTCACAAAAGCGGAGGGCAGAGAACTCTACAAGCTGGCAGATGCCGGCAGGGTTTACAGAGCTTCCCTCGAAAAGAGCATAAGAAAGTCCGCTGTGAAATTCTGCTCAGGCATAAGCGGTGAGATCATGGAGAACATGATGAAGTGCCTCGACATAGAGGAGCTTAAAAGCCTCGAGAAGGAGTTTGCAAGGCTCGCCGAGGAGAAACTTCCGCTTGACAGCCCGGTTCAGACCAGAGGCGACAGAACACACGAAACATCAAACAATTATTTCTGCATTTAACAGGGAGGAAAAACTATGAACTATAAGAATATCGTTATCGAGAAGGGTATGTACCACACACCGGGCAAGAGCTTCACTCAGGTTCTTGAGGAGCTCGATCCATCCGTAAATTACATGGGCACGGACATGGAGGGCATGGATGCTTTCCAGCGCCAGTTAAAGAGATTCGACATCAGGGTAAGCGGTAAGGACAGCGACAGGGTGGAAAAGTTCTTTTCCACAAGCCAGTCTGCGGCACTCTTCCCGGAGTATGTCGCAAGAGCGGTGCGCTCCGGCATGGACTTCAGTTCTCCACTGCCTGAGATTATCGCCACAAACACAAAGATTGACAGCATGGATTACCGCACCATCACTTCCGGCATGGGCAGGGATGATCTCGAACTCAGGGTGACAGAGGAGGGCGAGGCAATTCCCGCAACTGAGATCAAACTCTCAGAGAGCCTTGTCAAGCTCAAGAAGAGGGGCAGAATGCTTGTGGCTTCCTATGAGGCACTCCGTTTCCAGAAGCTTGATTTATTCACAGTTACCCTTCGCCAGATCGGTAATTACATTGCGGTAAGCCAGATGAAGGACGCAGTGGATGTGCTCATGGTGGGTGACGGCAACGAAAATCCGATTGAGAGCAAGGCTGTGACAGGGGAGCTTAAGTACAGCGACCTCGTGGGTTTATGGGCGGACCTTGCACCATATAACCTCAATGTTATTCTTGCAGGCACAGATGCCGTCACAAAGATAATGAACATGCCGGAGTTCAGAGATGCAAACGCAGGCCTCGACTTCCACGGCACAGGCAGAGTGCTCACACCGTTTGGCGCAAAGCTCATACATGTGCCGTCCATGGAGGCGGGAAAGATAATCGGACTTGATAAGACAGCCGCCCTTGAGATGGTCCAGGCCGGGGATGTGGTCACAGAGTACGATAAGCTCATCGACAGACAGCTGGAGAGAGCGACAATCAGCACCATTGCAGGCTTTGCGAAAATTTACACAGGGGCGGCGAAGATGCTTACTTACACAGTGTAAATTAAAGCTTTTGCCAAGCTTTTCTCGAAAAGCTTGCGGGGGTATTGGGGGCAGTGCCCCCAAGCCTCTTTATGTGAGTGAATTCGGCGGGAAAACCCATTGCAAAGCAATGACCAAAAAGAAGACAGTCAGGAGAGTCGATAAAATGCAAAGCATTTTCGAGCAATTCCTGACGGACCGCTTTATCCAATTCGGAATTAAGAATGCGGAGTTAGGAATTTTTGATTAATTGGGAAAGTTTTTCATTGTCCGACTTTGTCGGAGGGGAACAAGATATAGTGGCTGGCTTTTCTCCTCATCAGTCTCGAATTTGCAAAACAAATTCGAGACAGCTTCCCCAATCACGGGGAAGCCTTATTGGCAAAGAGGAAGGCTTACCGAGGAGGGAAACTTTTACCTATTTGTCAATTGCCTTCCCCTTGACCGGGGAAGGGGGACCGCTTGCGGTGGATGAGGAGACAGACAAGCGAAGCGCAGAGGGAAGTGAGGAGAAGAGGCTTTTCAACCTCATCCGTATTCGCTTGCGAAACTTAAGTTTTGTTTACAAAACAACCCTTACCCCAAAGGGGAAGGCAAAAATAAGTTTCCCTATATAGGCAAAGGCTTCCCCTTTGGGGAAGCTGGCGAATATTTGCACCGCAAATATGAGACTGATGAGGTTTTAAGGTGAAGTGACAGGGGGAGTAAGAGGAAGTGGACAGGCGAAGCAGTTCCTTATCTGATGAATAATGAATAATAACGGAGGAGATCAACATGAAAATAAACTACAGAGAATCAAAAAGAATGGCAGAGGAAATACTCGGCGAGGAGGTGAATGCCGATGTAATGAGGGCGGCGGTAAGGCGCACGGAATGGATGACGAAGGATCTTGAAATCATCCCTGACGGAGACCTTAACCCATGCGACTACCTCGCCGCTTTAATCGGTGCGAGGGATCAGCTCACTGTGTGGGTGAGCGTGAACCCAAAGAGCGTTAAGACAAACGGAACAACTATCGAGAATAACCTCATGCTGGAGCTTCTCGATGAACTCATCGAGAGCGGGAAGGAAGAACTGGGCATAGGCGATTTTGTGTTCAGAGCGGAGGAATATGAGGGGAACTGAGTATATCATCAGAGTGCTGAAGGAGGAAATTCCGGAGCTTACATTTAAGACGGAGTACGACGCAGCCGTGCTGAATGTGGGCGCAAAACCCATGTGCTTTGTGTACGAAGCTCAGGCGGAATATTCCGAGGGCTGTGTGATAAGGAAAATCCACTTCGATTTTCTTTGCGGTACAAAGCGAAAGAACATTATCCCGGAGTATATGGCAAGAATAATCGAAGTAATCGAGAAAGAGGAGTTTAGTGTGTTATCCCTCACAAGGGGGCAGAGCGCAGGGAATTTCAGGGTTACTCTGATACCCTGTACGCTGGAGATAAAGGAGCTCACCGGGGACTGTCCCTGTGAGCATGGGGAGGTGTATTTATGACGGCAAAGGCTGAAGATTTCGTGTTCATCGTGAAGCTCTCAGACGGAAGGGCGAGAAGACTTCGCAATATCACAAAGTTCAGAATAATCCGTGAGGATGGCAGGGCTGAAAGGCTGGAACTTGCGGCGGATTTTCCGTATATAAGGGGAATAAGAGAAATTTCTGTGCTGGTTTTCAATGAGGAGATTTTCACAGGACCTGTGCTGACTTATTCCTGCACAGATACGGTTATGAAACTCACGGCAGAGGGCAGACTTGCTTTCCTCACTCGAAATGAGGCAAGGCCCGGAATCATCGGGAACCCTAATTCCCACATGATAGAGCAGATGTATCTGAACGAAAGCGGAATAAGATTTGCGGAGAAATACGCCGCCCTCGGTGAGATGAATGTGGAAGTGGGAACATCCGTCCGTAAGCTGATTGAGAACTTCGCCCTGTCCATGTTCGGCAGAAAGGCGTATTTCAGGAGGGGGAAGATATTTTTCTCAAACACTCCTCCAAAGGGTGAGGAGATAAGCCTTGCGGATGCGGATAATATCATTGTGAGCGAAAATCCCTGTATGCTCTGCGATAAGCTGAAAATCATGGACAGGGAAACAGGGGCTTACTCCATTGCAATAAAGAGGGATAACAGTACAGGCAGAGTGAAGTATCTGCCGTCTGCTGACATGGAGACAAGAAAAGCCCTGCTTCAGGAGAGAAGAAACTTTGAGTTCCTTTTCAGGGGAAGATTCGAGGACATACACCCGGGCGACAGTGTTAAACTGCGCAGAAAAGCTGTGGGAATAATCGTCGACAGGGTTGTGATTTCGGGCGAGCATAACGGGGTGAATCTCATCGTTACGGGAAAGGAGACAGTATGAAAGGCAGAATAATGCGGGAGGGGAAAAATCCCACAGTACTTACAGACAGCGAGAAAAGGGGATGTGTGTTTCCTCACCTTTACGGTGTTTACGCAGACTTTCCACAGGGCGAGGGGCTTGAGGTGGAAAACAGTACTGTTCTCGGTAGCACGGAACGCTGTCCCACAGAGCTTGCACCAGGGGAGATTGCGATAATATCAAAGGGCGGTGCAAGCATAATACTCAGGAACAACGGCAAAGTTTACATTAACGGAAGGGAGATATAATGCGCACAAAAGAGGAGATTATGGAGGAAATGCTCGAAGTTTACGAGTTTCCGCCTGCGGAGTGCTGTAAGGAATTCGAGAGGCTGAAAATTATGGCAGAGCTTTTTGCGGATATGGAGAAAAAACTCGATGAAGCGGAGAGAAACTGCCGTGTGGAGACAGCAACAGGCGAAAGCCTCGATATTATCGCAGGGGAATACGGCATAACAAGAAAGCCTGCCGTAAAATCTTCAGGCAGGCTGGAGCTCTCACGAAGTACAGCCCTTGATTATGATGTGACTATCCCCGAGGGCTGTATATTTGCGAGTGACGAAACGGAGTTCGAGACAGTGGAAAACGCCATGCTTGAGGCCGGGGCAGTCAGCGTGAATGTGAAAGCGGGAAGCATAGGCACAGGGGAGAAATATAATGTGCTAAGGGGAAAGATAAACAGGATAATCTCCGCACCGAGTGTGGTGGAGGCTGTACGAAATATCACGGACTTTTCAGGTGGCAGAGATGCCGAGGGTGATACCTCCCTGCGAAAGAGAGTTAAATCCGCCATTGAGTTCATGCCCACAGGGGCGAACAGGGAGTTTTACATTCAGGAGATTATGAAACATGAGAGAATAAGAAGCTGTAATGTAAGCTCTGAGGGAAACGGCTGTGTAAATATCTATGTTTTCGGAATGGGAGAATTATCCCCCGAGGAGCTGGAGAGTATTCGGAAGGATATTCACGCAAAATCGGATTTCGGCATAAGTATCAATGTGGAGAATGCGAACGTGTTTCCTGTGGACTTGAGCCTGTATGTCAGGGTGAAGGAAGGCTTCGGTTTCGGTGAAGTCAGAGAGAATGTTCTCACAGAAGTAATAGGGCTTTTTGACAGCCTCTCACCGGGGGATAAACTTTCAAGATCGGATATGGTTATGGCGGTGATGAGCGCCGTTGGTGTGGAGAAAGTGAACATTCCCGGTTCATTTGAGGATATCGATACCATGCCGGATTGTATTCTCACCTTGGGAGATATAAGCATAAGGGAGGATAACTGATGGACATTGAAAACTGTCTGAAGAAACTCAGAAGACATGAGCTTGAATACACAGAGGGCGAAGTGAAAGCTCTTATAAAGGAGCTTGATTATCTTGAGAACAGGGCAAAGCATCTGCCAAAGGAGAGCGGGAAAAAGGAAAAGTTCCCCATAAGAAGAGGGGATAAAGAGAAAATATTTTCGCTTATAAAGGGAAAAGGAGAAATTACCGAGAACGGCCTGAATGTAAAAGCGGAGATTTTCTCCCTTGGGATGAGCGCTGAGAAAACAGCCTGTATGCTCAGGGGTCTTCTGCCTTTATATGTGAATTTAACGGCAGTTACCGAGGGCAGGGACTTCAGGTTCTTTGAGGGTAAAAACCTGAGCTTCGGGGAGATTGACAGCATGAATATGAACTGGGAAGAACTTGACGGCAGACTTTGGTAAGGAGGAAGAAAATGGCATCATCAAACAAAACGGAAAATCTGGAGCTTAATCTGTGGGAGGCAACAGACTGCCCCGAGAGAGCGGATTTTGTCCGTGATAATATGAATACAGAAGCTGCGGTGAGCGAAATCAGATCAGAACTTGCAGAGCACAAAACCGCAGAGAACACTCACCTGACAGCCCAGCTTATCGCAAAAATAAACAGCGGAGGCGTTGCGCTGAAAACCATGACATACAGTGGAACAGGCGGTACCATGACGAATGTCAGCCTTGGTTTTGCACCGAAGGCGGTGTGGGTGTATGCGCTGAATGAACCGACGGTCAAAGTGGATTCGGGAAATGTGAAGATATATTCGGGAATGGCATCTTCCCTCGGAAACGGCGGCGGAATGGCATTGTCGGGATCCACCCTGAGGGTATATCAGAACAGAACCGCAACAAACGGAGTGATATACAGCCTGAATGAAAGCGGAGTGAGTTACGCGGTAATAGGGCTTGCGTAAGGATAATTAAGGGTTAAGAATTAAGAATTATGAACCTCATCCCATGTTTTTCCGGTTCTCCCACACAAAGCTGAATGTGGAAATATAAAGAAATAAGACCTCCCGAGGGAAAATCGGGAGGTCGTTATTTTTGAGGTTTGTATGAAAAATGTGCAAAACAGCTTATAATCATATCTTAATTTATCAGGCCATGACACAATGGGACACAATGCGGAAGTTTATTTCTCCGAACATAAAGGAGTATTTCTTTCCGTTGTTTTTCCTGACGTGAATTCCACCGTCTGCATCTATATAATCGACTGTGGCTTTCTGTGAAATTTCGGCTTTATCGAAAAATTCGATTTCTGTCCCGTGCGGAAGTTTGTCTTTCAGTCGGAATACTTCGCTTTTACTTAACATAAATTACCTCTCTTTCTTCTATGCCCGTATTGTAGTCCGTCAATATGGAAAAAGAGTATTTTTTAAGTGGCGGTTTTCGGAAAGTATTGTGAAGATAAGGTGAAATTTTATCTTAGGTATTTAAAATCCAGGGTTTTCGGAGCATTGCGGTTGCTTCTTGGTTTAACTGCTTCTGACTTGCCCCGAGACTCTGTCCCAAATCCTGCCACCTTTGAAAAGGTGGACGAAACTTTTGATTCTTGTCGGTAATTCCGCATTCCGAACTTGCTGTGGAGGTCCGTCAGATTCGCTCGGCATTCGCCTCGACTGTCTGACTGTCTTTCTTTTGCTGTAATGCTTCGCATTGCGTTTCTGTTCCCGGTTAATCTGCTTCTGACTTGCCCCGAGACTCTGTCCCAAATCCTGCCACCTTTGAAAAGGTTGACGAAACTTTTAATTCTTGTCAATAATTCTGAATTCCGCATTCCTAACTCCGAATTTGATAAAGGGGTCCGTCAGATTCGCTCGGCATTCGCCTCGACTGTCCGACTGTCTTTCTTTTGTTGCAATGCTTCGCATTGCGGTTGCTTCTTGGTTTAACTGCTTCTGACTTGCCTCGGACTCTGTCCGGACCTGCAACCTTTTGAAAAAGGTTGACGAAAACTTTTGATTTCTTTGAATAATTATTGATATAATTCAGAGACTAATATATAATTATACGGAAATTCTTTTGAAAGAGGGAAAGATTATGCCTGTATTTGATTTTAATGCAGAGAAAAAAGAAGAAGTTAAAGTAGAAGCAAAATATGAGGTGTTCTATTCAGGCTGTCATTTTGCAGATGCCGATCATCCCATTATCGTGCTTGAAAATAAAAATCTCAACCACCACTGCGAGGGTATGTTCTTAAGCCCCACAAAGGGCAATGCCTTCGTCTGTGACGAAACCAAAGCCGAAGCCGATATTTTAAAGATAGACGCAAGATTCGTGAACCTCGTTCACTGGCTCGGTGAGAACCACATCATGGTCAAGCTCTCAGGTGCATCCACCGCAGAGGGCTTTGCAATCTACAAAATTCAGGAGACAGGTGTTGCCGTCCGCGGTGCAAAGCTCTCCGGTGAGAACGGTTTCCTCCAGTTCATGATGGACCGCCTTTTCCAGAGCGATGCTCCCCAGGAGAGCTCCGGCGACATTGAGGACATGGAAGATGCTGACGAGATGAAACTCACAAGCATTCAGTCCATCACAGATTACCTAACCTGTGCGGGAAGCACTCTGCCCGATAACATCCGTCTCTGGGCAAAGAGAAATCTCGCTGTTGCAAAATCCAGCGAGGTTACCCCTGAGGAGAGACGCCACGCCCAGCGCGCCCTTTCCATCATGCTCAACATCCAGTGGAAGAATTCATCCTTTGAGCCGATTGACCCCGTAAAGGCAAGACAGATTCTCGATGAGGAGCTCTACGGTCTTGATAACGTAAAGCAGAGAATCATTGAGACCGTCATTCAGATAAACAGAACCCACACTCTCCCTGCCTACGGTATTCTTATCGTCGGTCCTGCGGGAACAGGTAAATCTCAGATTGCCTATGCGGTTGCGAGAATTCTGAAGCTCTCATGGACCACCCTCGAGATGAGCTCCATCAACGATCCCGAGCAGCTCACAGGTTCCTCAAGAATTTACGCCAACGCAAAGCCGGGTCTTATCATGGAGGCTTTTGCCAACGCAGAGAGCAGTAACCTTCTCTTTATCATCAACGAGCTGGACAAGGCAAACTCCGGCAAGGGCAACGGCAACCCGGCCGATGTTCTTCTCACTCTGCTTGATAACCTCGGTTTCACAGATAACTACGTAGAGTGCAACATTCCCACAAACGGTGTTTATGCCATTGCAACAGCCAATGACAAGTCCATGATAAGCGCACCGCTCATGTCCCGTTTTGCCGTTATCGAGCTTCCGGACTACACCGAGGAAGAAAAGGCGGTTATCTTCTCAAAGTACGCCATGCCAAAGGTATTAAAGAGAATAGGTCTTCGTGAGGAAGAGCTCGTGATGACAGAAGAGGCTCTCGATGAGCTTGTCAGTCTTTACAGAAACACCAGCGGTATCCGTGACATTGAACAGGCCGCCGAGCACATTGCAGCCCATGCGCTCTACCTCATCGAGGCTGAGAAAATGGATAAGGTTGTTTATACCCCTCAGATGGTCAGAGAGCTTCTCGGCTGATAATATTCAATATTTATGCATAAATAAGATGAATATGCACTGAAATATACATAATATAAAATTGCAGAAATCCCGGGTTTTCTTATTGTTTTAAGAAAATTTCGGGATTTTTTCAAAAAACACTTGCAAAATAAGTATTTATGATGTAATATACTGCTTGTGCATAAATAAACATTATTACAGCACACTAATAAATATACAAAAAATAAACATGAACATAAGAAAGAAGGATTTTAACAATGGATAAGGTAGTATTAGCTTACTCCGGCGGACTTGACACAACAGCCATCATCCCATGGCTTAAGGAAACATACGGCTACGAGGTTGTATGCTGCTGCATCGACTGCGGCCAGGAGGAGGAGCTTGACGGTCTCAACGAGCGTGCAAGACTTTCCGGTGCATCCAAGCTTTACATCGAGGATGTTGTAGACGACCTCTGCGATAACTACATCATGCCTTGCGTACAGGCAGGTGCGGTTTACGAGCACAAGTACCTCATGGGTACAGCTATGGCAAGACCTACAATTGCCGCAAAGCTCGTAGAGATTGCAAGAAAAGAGAACGCCGTAGCAATCTGCCACGGTGCAACAGGTAAGGGTAACGACCAGATTCGTTTCGAGCTCGGCATCAAGGCACTTGCTCCTGACATTCAGGTTATCGCTCCATGGAGAGACGACAGATGGCAGATGGATTCCCGTCAGGCAGAGATTGACTACTGCAAGGCTCACGGAATCGACCTTCCATTCGGCACAGATCAGTCCTACAGCCGTGACAGAAACATCTGGCACATCAGCCATGAGGGCCTCGAGCTTGAGGATCCGTCCCTCGAGCCAAACTACGACCACATGCTCGTTCTCGGTGTTACACCAGAGAAGGCTCCTGACGAAGGCGAGTATATCACACTTACATTCGAAGAGGGTGTTCCTACAGCCATCAACGGCGAGAAGATGAAGGTTGCTGACGTCATCCGCAAGCTCAACAAGCTCGGTGGCAAGCACGGCATCGGTATCGTTGACATTGTTGAGAACCGTGTTGTAGGTATGAAGAGCCGTGGCGTTTACGAGACACCGGGCGGAACAATCCTCATGGAGGCTCATCAGCAGCTCGAGGAGCTCGTTCTTGACCGTGACACACTCGCACTCAAGAAGGACCTCGGTTCCAAGCTCGCATCCATCGTTTACGAGGGCAAGTGGTTCACACCTGTCCGTGAGGCAATCAGCGCATTCGTAGCTTCCACACAGAAGGTTGTTACAGGTGAGGTTAAGTTCAAGCTCTACAAGGGCAACATCACAAAGGCAGGCACAACATCTCCGTACAGCCTTTACAGCGAGAGCCTTGCATCCTTCACAACAGGTGACATGTACGACCACCACGACGCAGCCGGATTCATCCGTCTCTGGGGTCTCCCACTCGAGGTTCGTGCAAGAAAGATGAACGAGCTCAAGAAGGAAAACACAAAATAATTAAGAATTAAGAGTTCAGAATTAAGACCTCATCCGTCTGAGCGTATAAACGCTCATCCACCTTCCCCAAAGGGGAAGGCTAAAAAGAAGTTTTGCTCTCCTTGGCAGAAATGTCGGGGAGAGCTTTTTTAATTAAGAATTAAGAGTTAAGAGTTAAGAATTACCTCATCAGTCTTGTATTCGCTTGCGAAACTGGCCACCTTCCCCGGTCTTGGGGAAGGCTTTACCAAACAGCTGACTTTACTAAGCCTTCCCATCTGAGGAACAGTGTGCCGGGTCCGTCAGAATCGCTCGGCATTTGCCTCGGCTCTCTGACTATGTTTTTTCTGTTGCAATGCTGTCGCATTGCCGGTTTCTTCTCATCTGCTCAACATCTGACTTGACCGGACTCCGTCCGGACCTGCCACCTTTGAAAAGGTGGACGAAACTTTTGATTTGCTTTATTGAAATGTAGGAGCTAAAGTGCTAAAATTTTTTCGACTACGATTTTTGGAGAATTGCCCATGAAAAACACTAAACTTCAAACCCTCAAAGATTTATTTGTTATGACCGTCGCCACGGCTGTTATAAGCTGTGCGGTTTTCTTTTTCCTTGTTCCGTCTCACACTTCCGTCAGCAGTGTTTCGGGTCTTGCGATTGTTCTCTCGAATTTCATGCCCTTCACTGTTTCTGCCATAACCATGGTGCTGAACATAGTTCTTCTGATAATCGGGTTCATCACCTGCGGTCATGAGTTCGGTGCAAAGACGGTTTACACCTCGATTCTGCTCCCTGTGTTCCTCGGAATACTCGAGAAGATTTTCCCGAACCAGCAGAGCCTGACAGGCGAGGCCGCTCTCGATGTGGTGTGCTATGTTTTTGTTGTAAGTTTCGGCCTCTCCATACTTTTCAACATGAACGCCTCCTCAGGCGGAATAGACATAATAGCCAAGGTTATGAGCAGATTTCTTCACATGGACCTCGGTAAGGCTATGAGCTTTGCGGGTATGGTGGTTGCTCTTTCCTCCGCATTTGCCTATGACATAAAGACGGTAATACTCTCCGTTCTCGGCACTTACGTAAACGGGCTTGTTCTCGATCACTTCATTTTCGAGAACTCCCTCAAGCGCAGAGTGTGCATAGTTTCCCCACATCTTGAAGAGATTAAGAACTTTATTCTCCACGATCTTCACAGCGGTGCCACAATTTACGAGGCTATCGGAGCTTACCGTATGCAGAAGCGCACAGAGATAATCACCGTTGTGGACAAGGGTGAGTATCAGAAGCTCATGTCCTATATCGAAAAGGTTGACCCTCAGGCATTCGTAACGGTATATAAAGTAAGCGGAATGCGTTTCCGTTCCAAACATCTCGAAGAAAGAAAGTTTGATTAAGAGGCATATTATGAATTCATCAAAACCAAATTATAAGCGCACCATGTATTCCTGCTTTGTGGCGTACATAGATCAGGCGATAGTAGCAAGCTTTGCACCACTGCTCTTTGTTATGTTCCACCGAAGCTACGGCATACCCCTCTCAAAAATAACCCTGCTCATCACAATCAACTTTGTTGTGCAGATAAGCGTTGACCTGTTATGCGTAAAGTTCGTGGATAAAATCGGCTACCGTGCGGCTATGATACTTGCCCACCTGACAAGTGCCGCGGGATTTATAGGTCTTGCATTTCTGCCTGATTTATTCGCAGACCCGTTCACAGGCCTTCTGATTGCCACCATGGTTTATGCCATAGGCGGTGGTCTGCTGGAGGTTGTTGTAAGCCCGATTGTGGAGAGCTGTCCGACAGATAACAAAGAGATGGCAATGAGTATGCTTCACAGCTTTTTCTGCTGGGGCTGTCTTGCGGTTGTTCTGCTCACCACGGCTTTCTTCAAGATTTTCGGTATAGAAAACTGGAAGGTGGTTGCCTGTCTGTGGGCGGTGCTCCCCCTTGCAAACATGGTTTCTTTCTTCACCTGTCCCATTGCTCCCCTTCTTGAAGAGGGAGAAAAGGGTCTTTCCGTCCGTGAACTTCTTAGGAACAGAAACTTCTGGATTATAATAGTACTCATGGCATGTGCAGGTGCCAGCGAGCTTTCCGTCAGCCAGTGGGCATCCACCTTTGCGGAGAGCACTCTGGGAATTTCCAAGACCCTCGGCGACATAATGGGCCCTGCGTTCTTCGCTCTGCTGATGGGTATATCAAGAACAGTTTACGGCAAGTTCGGTGATAAGATAGATTTATCAAAATTCATGACAGGCTCTGCCGTGCTGTGCATAATCGCATACATAATGATAAGCCTTGTGCCGGTTCCTGCCATCAATCTGATCGGCTGTGGAATTGCAGGCTTCAGCGTCGGTATATTCTGGCCGGGCACTTTCTCAAGGGCGGCGGCAACCATAAGGGGCGGCGGTACAGCAATGTTCGCAATTATGGCGCTTTTCGGAGATCTGGGCTGTTCGGGCGGACCGACTCTTGTGGGAGAAATAAGCTCCCTTTGCGGCGATAATCTCTCTGTGGGCCTTGCTTTCGGCATGATATTCCCGATTGTAATGATAATCGGACTCATTGCCCTTGACAGAAGAGCAAAAAAAGGATAAATTCAATATATAGGATTTTTACAGAGGAGGTTGTTTATGAAGGTATTACTCATAAACGGAAGCCCAAGAGCCAACGGCAACACAGCTCTCGGACTCAGTGAGATGGCAAAGGTTTTCGAAGCTGAGGGAATTGAAACAGAGATTGTCACAGTCGGAAACAAGGATATAAGAGGATGTATCGGCTGTCGTAAGTGCAAGGAGCAGGGCAAGTGTGTGTTTGATGATATGGTAAACGAAGTTGCTCCTAAGTTCGAGGAGGCAGACGGCATAGTTCTCGGCACACCTGTTTATTACGCAAGCCCGAACGGAACAATGGTAAGCTTCTGCGACAGACTTTTCTACTCCACATCATTCAATAAGGCAATGAAGGTGGGTGCGGCAATCACAGTAGCAAGACGCGGCGGAAACACAGCCACATTCGATATGATGAACAAGTATTTTTCCATCAGCAATATGCCGATTGCCACAAGCTGTTACTGGAATATGCTCCACGGCTCCACACCCGGTCAGGCTGAGGAGGACGCAGAGGGCGTTTATACCATGCAGCAGCTCGCACGAAACATGAGCTTTCTCATGAAAGGCATTGCCCTTGCAAAGGAAAAGTACGGTATGCCAGAAAGCGGAGCAAGACCGTTCACAAACTTCATCAGATAATTTGCATAGTTTTTGCATTTCCGACAGATTCAGTTCAAATTTGTGTGGGAAAATATTCACGGTTTCAATCAGAATATAACCGCATTTGAAAGGATAGATAATTATGAAAAGAATTGTAGTATTAGCATTAATTGCCGCAATGGCTCTCGGTATGACAGCCTGTTCCTCACAGAAAGAGGAGACAAAGGCAGAGCCATCTCAGAGCACAGAGGCGGTTCTTCCCGAGACAGCCACCGAGGAAGAAATAATCATGACAGATGACGAGGGCTTCGTAACAGAGCCTGTAACATTCGAGCTCTCCGAAAAAGGTGAATTCAAGCTCGGTGACTACAAGAACCTCAAGGCTGTAAGATATGTTGTTACCGTAACAGATGACGATGTTGATGACTATATCGATGCAATCCGTGAGGAGAATGCAGAGTATATTGTTGTCGATCGCGGTGCTGAGCAGGGTGACATAGTTCAGGTAAACATGACAGGAAAAGTCGGCGACGAGGTTATTTACGATTACTCGGAGGAAGTTTTTGATGTAGTTCTCGGTTACGAGGATTTCGGTTCCAAGTTTGACGAGAAGCTCATGGGCGCCAAGGCCGGTGATGAGCTCACATTCTCAATTTCCTATGATGAAGACAGCTACGCAGGTGCACCGGGCGAGACCGTTGATTTTGCGGTTACCGTAAATCTTGTAAATGAGAAGAAAATTCCTGAGATTGATGATGAGTTCATTGCTTCCCTCGGATATAAGGACGAGGCTGAGATGAAAGCCGCTTACAGAGACATTATCACTCAGAACAACGAAGAGAACAGCAACTACGAGCTCAGAGAAACACTTTTCCAGAGCGTTATAGATAACTCAGAGTTCACATCATACAGCAAAGAGCTTTACGATGCCGAAAAGTCAGATGCAGATGCCACTTACAGCATGTACATGGAGTGGTACGGTGCCGGCACAATCGAAGAGCTTTACGAGATGATGGGCATGACAGAGAACGACGTTGAGGCAGAGGTTATCAATGCCGTTGCAAGAAAGATGGTCATGAATGCCATTGCCGAGAAAGAGAAGATTGAGGTAACAGACGAGGAGTTCAATTCCCATTATTCCACACTCGCAGAGGAGCTCGGATTTGAATCCGTTGATGAGCTCAAGACAGAGTACGGTGAAGAATACCTCAGGCAGATTCTCCTCGAGGAGAAAATCGGTGATGCTCTCATTGCCACAGCAACTGTAACAGACGAGGAATTCACCTACGATGAGAGTGCAGAAGGTGACGAGTTTGCAGTTATCGAAGATGAAGCAGCCGAGGGTGAAACCGAGGACATAGGTTTTGACGATGACGAAGCATTCTTTGTTGACGACGAGACAGAGGAAGAACCAAAGGAATAAAATTTTTGGCGGGACCCCGTGGCGGGTTCCGCCTTTTTGCATATATTTGTCTTTATTTATGCCTATAAGCAGAGTATAATATATTTTGATACATCAGGTTTTAATTCAGAATTCAACAGTAAAAAGCTTAGAATAAATACAGAGGCAGAATATGAGAACTTACGAAGCAATAGACAGAGATTTGTTAAATAAAGTCAGAAAACTTCATTTTGTGGGAATCGGCGGTTCCGGCATGTGCCCGATGGCAGAGATACTTTTCGGTCAGGGCTATACCATAACAGGCTCAGACATGAACGAGGGCGATACCCTCGACAGAATCAAGAGCTACGGTATTGAGGTGCACATGGGTCATGCGGCAGAGAACATAGGCGATGCCGAGTGTGTTGTCTACACAGCTGCCTGCAAGCAGGATAACCCCGAGCTGGTTGCCGCAAGGGAGAAGGGTATTCCCACCCTCGAAAGAAGCGAAATGCTCGGTCTTTTAACCGACAGATTCGATAACTGCATAGGCATTTCCGGCACCCACGGCAAAACATCCACAACAGGCATGACAACACAGATTCTTCTTGCCGCAGGCGAGGATCCTTCCTGTGTAATAGGCGGAAAACTTCCGTTAATCGGCGGTAACGGCCGTTTCGGCAAAACAGGGAACATGGTTGTTGAGAGCTGTGAGTATGTAGACTCATTCCTCACAATGCACCCTGCTGTCAGCGTCATCCTCAATATTGACGCAGACCACCTCGATTACTTCGGTACACTCGATAATATCATCGCATCTTTCCGCCAGTTCTGCATGCAGACAAGCAGAAGAATAATTGTAAATGCCGACGATAAAAACGCCATGAAGGCGGTTGAGGGTATTACCCACGCAGAGATTATCACCTTCGGTTCCACAGAGGACTGCGATTATTACTGCGGTGAGCTCATCGACGGTGTAAGAGCCGCAGAGAGCTTCACTATCTTCCACAAGGGAGAAAAGCTCACAAGAGTAAATCTCAAGGTTCCGGGTGCCCATAATATGATGAATGCCATGGCTGCAGCGGCGGCATGCCTTTCCATGGGCGTAAGTCCCGAGGCGGTAAAAGAGGGCCTTGAGGGCTTCGGCGGTGTTCACAGAAGATTTGAGGTTCTCGGTAAATTCGACGGTGTAACCGTTGCCGATGACTTCGCACATCACCCGACAGAGCTTCGTGCCGTGCTCACAGCCGCAAGCAAAATGGGATACCACGCTGTGTGGGCGGTTTTCCAGCCGCATACCTACTCAAGAACAGCCCTCCTGTTCGATGATTTCGTGGATGTTCTCAAAATTCCCGAGCATGTTGTCATGACGGAGATACTTGCTGTTCGTGAGACAAATACCTACAATATCTATACATCCGACCTTGAGGCACAGATTCCCGGCTCCTGCCACTTCGGTTCCTTCGATGAAATCGCAGATTATGTAATGGGCAAGGTTCAGGAGAACGATCTCATCCTCACCATAGGCGGCGGAGATATCTACAAGTGCGCAAATCTCATAGTAGAGAAGTACAAGGCGCTCGGTAAGTAAAATGTATAAGTATATACTTATGGATAACGACGGCACTCTCATGGACTTTGAAAAAGCCAAGAGGGAAAGCGTAAAAATGAGCTGGAATATGCTCGGCATGGAAAAAGAGTTCACAGAGGAAATCCAGCAGACTTACGATAAAATAAACGATAAGTGGTGGCTTATGCTGGAGAAAGGCGAAGTCACAAGAGATGAGCTGGAAACAGGCAGATTTGCGGATTTCTTCGAAAAGGTCGGAGTTGTCGCAGACCCGCAGAAAATGATGGAGCTGTATGAGGAGAATATCAGCCACATGAAATTCATCCTCGACGGCGCAACCGAGACCATGAAAAAACTCAGTGAGAAATATGAGATTTATATAATAACCAACGGATTTTCGAATATCCAGCACGGCAGACTTGACGACTGCGAGTTCACACCGTACTTCAGGAAAATGTATGTCTCAGGGGATATAGGGCTTGTAAAACCCGATAAAGCATATTTTGACTATGTCATGAAAGATATAGGGGATATGGATAAATCGGCATATCTTGTGGTCGGTGACAGCTTAAGTTCCGATATACTCGGGGCAAAGAATGCGGGAATGGACTGTGCGTGGGTGCATCCGAAGGGAAAAGTGACGGATCTGCCGATAAAATATCATATAGAGTCGGTAAAAGAGCTGACGGAAATACTTTTGTAATTAAGGGTTAAAGCTTTTGTCAAACTTTTCTCGAAAAGTTTGCAGGTCCGGACAGAGTCCGGGACAAGTCTGATGCAGATTTAACCAAGGACAGACAAACAGAGCGAAGCTCTGAACAAAAGAAAGGCAGTCAGACAGTCGAGGCGAAAGCCGAGCGAATCTGACGGACCTCCACAGCAAATTCGGAATGCGGAATCAGGACTTCGGGATTACTGACGGAAATTAAAAGTTTCGTCCACCTTTTCAAAGGTGGCAGGGTTTGGGACAGAGTCCCAAGGCAAGTCTGATGCAGGTTAACCAAGGAAGGACCTCATCCGTCTTGTATTCGCCTGCGAAACTGGCCACTCCTTCTCCAAAGGGGAAGGCAACAAAAGAAAGATAGGCACAGGAGCGAAGCAATCTGTGCCGGACCTTTTTAACAAATTCAGAATCAGGGATACAGAATTTCCCCTCTGTTCATCATAACTTAATAAAATATTTATAATTAACACTTTTATTTTTGTGGATTATCGTATATAATATACAAAACGATTCAGAAAGAATCAGGAAAGGTGGATTTAATAATGGGAGCATTAAAAAACATACTCGGTCTGGCAGCAGCAGGTGTTGCGGCTCTGGGCGCAGTTAAAGTAGCAAAAAGATATCAGGAGAATAAATCCCTCGAGCAGGTTGCAAATGCCGCAGGCGGAGCACCTGAAGAGAAGAAAGAGACCAGCGAGATTATCGGTGACATTGCAAAGGCAACAACCGAGGTTCTCGAGGAGACAGGCGTTGTAATCATCGATGCCGCAACTCAGGTTACTGACAAGGTAAAGGACTATATCTCCGCCAAGAAGGACGAGATTGCCGAGGCAGAACTCGCAGAGGAACTCAAAGAGTGCGACGAAGCAGAGGAAGAAGTATGCGACGGCGACTGTGAGGCCTGCGACAGCAAGGCAGAGTGCGAAGAGAGCGATGCAGAGCCTGAGGTAGAGATTGAGATTATCGTCGAAGATCCTGCAGAGGACGAGGCTGAAGAAGATGCCGTTATCGAAGAGGTAGCAAAGGAAGTTGTCGAAGAAATGGCAGAGGAGTCCGCTGACGACGCAGAAGAGACAGTTGTCAATGTAGACACAGAATAATCAGGAATTTTATCAGACAGGGTTTGCTGTTAAGGCAGACCCTGTCTTTTTATATTTTCGGCATGAAAAAACCAACCGCGCCTTTTGGCAAAACGGTTGGTTTTGTTGTTATGTAAGGTTATTTGTTCAGAGCTTCGAGAAGTCTTGTGAAATTCTCTTCGCCTGTTGCCCAGCACACGGCTTTTGTCCTGTTTATGCCAAGCTGTCTGTATGCCTCGAGTCTGTGTCTTCCGTCACACACATAGAAGGTTCCGTCAGATTTGAATTCTATAATCATCGGAGGCGGATTCCACTTATCAAGTTCAGCTTTCATATTATTGACTATATCAAAAAAGTGACTGATGCTCTCTTCATCATGGAAATATTCGGGAGCTCCGCTTTTAACATTGTGAAGTTTGTTTAAATCGAAGTCGATTATTCCCGTGTAACAGCGTTCTTCAAGGAGCAGACCGTCGGCAAGGGGAAGATTATCTCCGTCATTTCTGAGGAACAGCTGAATCCATTCCTCAATTTTGTTGTTTTTATCGAATTCAAGTGCGCTCTCAAGATTTCCGTAGTTCATTTAGAATCACCTCGATTATATTGTTGGTCTGTGTTCGGAATTTGCGAAAGAGGGCCGTCGAAAAGCGCTTCGCTGTTCCGACTATCTTTTTTGCTACAATGCTTTGCATTGCGTTGGTGTCCTTGGTTTACATGCTTCTGACTTGCCTTGGGACTCTGTCCCAGACCCTGCCACCTTTGAAAAGGTGGACGAAACTTTTAATTTCCGTCAGTAATTCCGAACTCCGTATTCCTAACTCCGAATTAGATAAAGAGGGCCGGCACAGATTGCTACGCTCCTGTGCCTGACTCATTTTGTGTGCAATGCTTTGCATTGTGTTGATGTTCTCGGCGTATCTGCACCAGGAGGCTCAGGGCTCTGCCCTGAAACCCGTAAACTTTTCGAGAAAAGTTTGACAAAAGCTTTAATTATTCGTCAGTAATTCCGAACTCCGAACTCCTAATTCCGAATTCTCAAAACCTGTGCTTTGAAACCGCTGTAATCAGATCGATTCCGCCCTCAATATCACTTGTGGAGCACACCGCACTCTGGCTGTGTGGGTAGCGCAGAACCGTACTGATTCCGCCTGCCTTAACACCTGTTCCCGAGAGATTCATGCTGGAGGCATCTGTGCCGCCCTTATCGATAACCTCTCTCTGCCATTTTATGCCGTTTGCTCTGCACTCGTTTTCCATAATCTCAACGAGTTCTTCATCGCACACAACGGATGGATCACTGATTTTTACGCCGATTCCCGCACCGACAGTATTTGCACCGATTAAGTCGCACGGCACATCATGGGCAGGGCTTACATCGACCGCAATGCCGTAATCAGGGTGAATTCTCTCCGCTGTTACCTTTGATCCACGGCATCCGAGTTCCTCCTGAACTGTAAAGACATAGTAGACATCATTCGGGAATGTTCCGTCATTCTCCTTGAGTGCTTCGATTAACTGGTAGCATCCCAATCTGTCGTCGAGGGATTTGCAAGCGATTCTGTCGCCCACAAGGTGGAAGTAAGGTCCGAAATAACCGCATACATCACCGATATTTACATATTCTCTTGCCTCATCATAGCTTGTTGCGCCGATATCGATGAACAGCTTGTCAGGGTTGTTTCTTGCGTCCTCGATTGCACCCTCACAGCCTACAACGCCGATTGTTCCGTTTCTGAAAACAACCTTCTCGTTATAAGCTGAGCCTGTCCAGTTCCAGCCCATGTTACAAACACGGATAAGTCCGCTTTGGTCGATTTTCTTTACCATGAAACCTATCTGATCTGTATGTGCGGCGAACATGATTTTCTTTGAGTTTTCTCCGCCCGTACCTTTTTTGAGTACGATGAGGTTGCCGATGGCATCCACAGTCATTTCATCGGCGTAGGGGGCACACTCCTCCTCACAGATTTTTCTTACCTTTGTCTCATAACCTGCGACACCGAGTTCATCACAGAGTTTAATGAGTAATTCTTCGTTTCTCATTTTCTTTTTCCTTTCCTTATTATTTATATTTTGGATAAAGTGTAAAACACTATTTCGGCAATTATAAGTTCGAGTGGTTTGTTATACGGAAGCCTGAACTCGGGATGAGTGATACCTGTAGACTGAAAATTCCCGCAGTAGTCCTCGAAACAGTAGGGGTCAAGCACTCTCTTACATTCGGGATTATCCCGCTGAATCTCATACAGCGCCCTTGCCCTAATGAGTTTTATGTAGCTTTCTATTTCTTTTATATAACACTCATCGTAGATGGTCATAGTCAGTTCCGTATTATTTCTCTATATATGTTAGTTTGTGCATGAGAGTCGGCACAGATTGCTTTGCTCCTGTGCCTGACGTTCTTTTGTTGCAATGCTTCGCATTGCGTTGGTGTCCTTGGTTTACATGCTTCTGACTTGCCT
>JAUNDK010000013.1 GCA_030526115.1 Clostridia bacterium | reverse complement strand
GTTCAAAAAACGTCAGAAATGCAACCGGAAAAATCTCAGTTGCATTTTTGAGAATATCAAACTTTTGTTTGCTTTTTCGGGTTTTGTATGCTATAATCAAACAAACATTCGGAACATATTTTCGTTTTTTATTTGAAGGAGGGATATTATGACAATAAGAAGCAGACACCTGCCTGGAGATTCCAAGGACAGGATAAATGAACTTATGAAGATGAAAGGTGTAAACCAGCAGGATCTTTCGCTGGCAGTGGGAATAGACAAGAGTACCCTGAGCAGAATAATCTCAGGTAACATCAGCAACATAAAGACAGATTACATCTGCCGTATTGCCGATTACTTTGGAGTAACGGTGGAGTTTCTTCTCGGAAGAACCGATATTCCCGACAGGAAGAATTATGAAATTGAGAAGCTGGGTATAAGCTGTGAGGCGGCAAGAAAATTATTCTCCGGAGATGTTGATCCGGAGATTTTAAGCAGGATTATTGAGTGCGGTAACTCCGCAGTTCTTTTCAAAAGGATTTCAAATTTTGTGAACGGTCTTGATACAAACCCTCAGGAGGCAGTCAATAATATGATGGACAACTATACCCGAATGGTACAGCATTCCGGGGAGGACAGGAATGTAACCCGCAAGACCATGATTGAAATTCAGGCTTTGAAGCAGGATTCAACAGATGCCCAGCTGAGGGACATCAACTCGGAATTAAAGTCCATACTTATGTCAGTAAGAAAAGATATCAGAGCTCATGCCGAGAAGAAGGAGACAGCAGACGGAGATTATGTTAATCAGTTACTGGGAACAACGGATGCAGATACTCAGAAAATTCTGGCAGAGATTAAAACTCCCGAGGATGTTTGCACGCTTATTATCAACAGCATAGGTATGAGTCTCATGCTGACAGAGGATGAAAAGTCAGCTCTGTTCAATGCCTTTCTGCCGATATACAAAAAGAAAATGGTGGGAGAAAATGTTGCCTGAAGATATTACTTATGAAGAACTGCACGAAAAATATTACGGACTGATTACAAAGAAAGTTGATTTCTATCTTCACAAATATTCATCGATTCCGCTTATGAGGGATGATCTTATTCAGGAATGCAGGATAACTTTGCTTAAGGCAATGGAAAAATATGATGCCGAAAAAGGAGCGAGCTTTGAGACTTACTTTTCAAATGCCATCAACAAAACTTTATTCGCAGTACTCAGAGAGTACAGAAGAAAGCACCGGGGTCTTGAGTCTCTCGAGAAAATTGTCAGGCTGTAAACCCAGAAAAAGCAGATTCAGTTTTATGTGGATTTTTACAGGGAACCCTTCGATGTTGTCTGCAGACTTGAAACATACCGGAAATTATATGACTCACTTCTGTCACTGAGTGCCCGTGAGCGCATGTATCTTTACTACAGATACGGCTTCGACGGATGCCCGAGAAACATAATCAACATGGCAAGGGAGTTCTCTCTTACCTACAGCATGGCGAAGAAAATTGACAGGGAATCACTCGGAAAGCTCAAAAATAATTTCATAGCATAACAAAAAACAGCGGGAGGATTTTAACTTTTCCTCTCGCTGTTGCTGTATTTTTTTATCCTTTGCTCCTGCAAAGACTGTTCAGATTTTTTGAACCCGTGCGCCGGGTTTGGGGTTATTCCCAACAAGTACTAAGGCAGGATTTTTATTATCCGTAGCCCTTAGTGATACTTGCTCTCACCAAAATAAACATCTGTGGCACAGGTTTAGGATTATCACGAACCGGCACAAAAGAAAAAAGGCAACAGAAAAATCTGCTGCCCTTTGAAAATTTCATCACGCTGCAAGTGCATTTGCGTTGACTGTATCGATAATATTTTTGATGCCCAGCCAGACTGTAAGGTCTGTGAACACCTCGACTATGCTTCCGTTATCTGTAAACGGCGCCTCCTGAAGTACGGAAAAATCTTTCATCATGCCGTTCTGAACTATGAACTCGATAATCTGATTTACAAAATATACCTGCTTTTAATTTTGGATATTCACGCTGCTAATATTAGAATCTACTTTGTAACCTTAGTCCCGCCGAATACTTCCGACATTGGAATCTTTCCAAGCATATCATCTATTTTTTTCACTTCTTCTGGTGTCAATAAAATATCAGATGCACCTGCATTTTCTTTCAATCGTTCCAGTTTTCTTGTTCCCGGAATCGGAACAAGATATGGCTTTTTATCAACCATCCATGCCAGAGAAATCTGGGCAACTGTCGCATTCTTTTCTTCTGCAAATGCCTGTATCCACGCTAAAAACTCCTGATTTTTCTCGTAAGAATCTTTTTGAAATTGCGGCATAATCGAACGGTAATCTGTATTCTTTTCAAAAACAGATTGTGCATTGTATTTACCAGACAAAAATCCATTTGCAAGTGGTGAAAACGCCACAAATCCTATATTTAATTCTTCCAGTACCGGGAATAATTTTTCATGCCATCTTGCCATCATGGAATAGCGGTTTTGTATTGCTGTTACCTGGCAGACTGCATTGGCTCTTCGGAGATATTCTTCTGACATTTCCGATAACCCCCAGTGCAGAATTTTCCCTTCCTGCATTAGTTCAGACATCACTCCAGCCACTTCTTCCGGGGCAATATCTGGATCGGTACGATGCTGGTAATACAAATCAATATGATCTGTCTGCAAGCGTAATAGTGATTGTTCCACAGATTTACGGATAACTTCCGGTCTTGCATCTGGAACAAGTGTCTTGTTAGGCCCAGGACTACTCATATCAAAATGTATTCCAAATTTTGTCGCAAGCACAATCTTATCACGATATGGTTTCAGAGCTTCTCCTACCAGTTCTTCATTTCCATGAGGATTATCCGGTGTGCCATAAACTTCGGCTGTATCAAAAAATGTATAACCCATATCCACTGCCTGTGCGATCAGATTTATCATTTTCGTCTTATCTGCCGGAGCACCATACGCATGGTTCATTCCCATACATCCAAGTCCTACTGCTGAAACTTCCAGGTTTTTTCCTAATATCTTTTTTCTCATCTTTAAATCTCCTTATACATGATACTGATTTGCTTTTTCCAGAAATTCTGTTACTGCTTTTCCGGTATTACGTGCTGTTGCACAAGTGTGTCCGGTATCCAGTGTCGCAATCTGTTTCATCTCTTCTTCAGACAAGTCAAAATCAAAAATATCCAGATTTTCTTTCATTCTGACAGGGTTTGCAGACTTTACAACCGGGACAATTCCCCTTTGTACAAGCCATCTTAAAACAAGCTGTGCCACTGATTTGTCATGCTTCTTTGCAATGCTGCATAATATTTCATTGGTAAAAAGATCTTCTTTTCCGGCGGCAAGCGGTGACCATGCCTGCATCATAATGTTTTGTTCTTTCAGAAACATGCACTCATCTTCACGCTGGAAATACGCATTACACTCAATCATATTTACTGCCGGTTTTACCTTGTTAAAGAACAGAAAATCAGCCATTCTGTCCTGCGTAAAATTATCCACTCCAATAGATTTTACTTTTCCCTCTTCATACAATTCTTCTAAAGCACGCCATGCGCCGTAATAATCATTGTATGGCTGATGAATCAGATATAAATCCACATAATCAAGTCCCAGACGATCAAGGGAATGCTTGAATCCTTCTTTTGCTTTTTCGTAAGAAGTGTCCGTGATCCAAAGTTTTGTAGTAACAAATAATTTTTCTCTGCTGGCAATTCCTTCTGCAATCACACGTTTGATTGCTTTCCCAACAGCAGTTTCATTTTCGTAAGCAGCGGCAGTATCAATCAGTCGATACCCCGTTTTAACTGCCTGTACAACTGCATTTTCGCATTCTTCCAGATCCGTCATACGGAATACTCCGTAACCGATTGGTGGCATCTTTACACCATTATTTAATACAATATCTTTTCTTTCCATAATTACATCTCTCCTTTATCTGTCTGAAATCTTTTTGATGGATGATAAATTACTAATACCAGGAATATCAGCAATGCCGTCACCGAAAGGCTGACCGGATAAGCAGTTAATATTCCGGCAAACGTTTTATGTGAAGGAAATACTGCCATAATCCAGAAAATTCTCACTCCGCATATTCCCAGCGTTGTCACGATAGCTGGTATTAGGGAAAAGCCAAATCCTCTCATATAACCAGACATATTTTCATACAGCATACTGAAGGTGTATGCAGAGAATACCATAATAAGTCTCGTGTATCCTACAGAAATAACCTGTGGATCATTATTGAAAATGGAAAGCAAAGCCTTTCCTGTCAGCAGGATCAATACAATAGCACAAGCAGTTGCAATCGCATCTTCAACAATACATAAAATCAAAACTTTTCGGCATCGTTTAATCTGTCCCGCACCATAATTTTGTCCAATAAAAGTCGTACAAGCCTGACTGAATGAATTCATTATATCATACGCAAAAATTTCAATATTGTAAGCTGCTGACGATGCCGCCATAACGACTGTTCCAAGGCTGTTGATTGCTGACTGGATCACGATATTGGCTACTGCAAATACCGCACTCTGGATTCCTGCCGGTAAACCAATTCTCATGATCTGTCCTACTATTTTTCGGTCAATTTTCAGTTTCTTCCATTCTACATGAATCAGTTCTTTTGTTTTTATAAGACGATAAAACAGTAAAACGGAACTTACTGCATTGGAAACAACGGTTGCGATGGCAACGCCGTTTACGGTCATATGTAAAACAGCTACAAAGAACAGATTCAGCAGCACATTCAGGATTCCTGATATTGTCAATATGACAAGCGGCGTTTTCGTGTCGCCTGTACTTCTGAAAATAGCAGCTTCAAAGTTATAGAGCAATATGACCGGCATTCCAATCAGGTAGATTCTTAGATAAAGCAGAGCTTCCGGGAAGACATCCCCCGGTACCTGAAGGGCTGACAGTAAGGGATTCGCAACTAATTCCCCGGCAATGGCGACGCCGATTCCTGCCAGTATTGCAATAATAATCGAAGTATGAACCGCCTTTGTAACAGCATCTTTATCTTTTCCTCCGATGGCATTGGCAATGACAACATTCGCTCCAAGTGCAATCCCAACAAACAGATTGACAATCAGTGAAATAATCGAACTGTTTGCACCAACTGCTGCCACTGCGATTGTTTTTCCTGCTCCGGTAAAGTTCCCGACAACCGCAATATCAGAAGCATTAAAAAGTTGCTCTAAAATAGCAGTTGCCGCCACTGGAAGTGCAAATAGCGGCAGCTTATTCCAGATGGAGCCATGTAACATATCCAATGGTTTTCGTTTTCTGTTTTCTATCATTTTTCTCAATTCTCCTATCTATGTTCTGTCAGTAAAAAGTATAATCTTCTCCAATTAAAATATCAAATACTTATATAGAATGATTTATCATAATTGACAGGAATGATAAATAGGATTACACTCATAATAATTTACTGTATTATTTATGAATCACAACTAACGAGGTAATGATTATGGAATTACGAACATTACAATATTTTCTCGCCGTAACCAAAGAAGAAAATATCACAAGAGCTGCTGAGAGCCTGCATATCTCACAGCCTTATCTTTCCAAGCAACTCATGGAACTGGAAAATGAATTTGGAAAACAACTGCTGATTCGTGGCAAGCGCAAAATTACATTGACGGAAGATGGAATTATACTCAGAAAACGGGCAGAAGAAATCCTGTCATTAGTTGAAAAGACCGAATATGATTTAAGCTCCAACAATACGCAAATCAGTGGGGAAATTACGATTGGCGGCAATCCAACAATGACAGTATTAAATACAGCCGCACGTCTTCGTTCCCAATATCCGGATGTGCATTTTCAATTTTACAGCAGCGATGCGATTGATGTATTAGAACGTCTGGAACATGGAAGTATTGATTTTGCTATATTTTTGGAACCAATTGACATTTCAGAATATAATTATATTTCACTACCGGAATCATCCCGTTGGGGAGTTTTAATGCCTTCTGACTGCGAACTTGCAGAAAATGATTTTATAGAGAAGAAAGATATTTTGAAAATGCCTCTGATTTTTCATCGAAGAGCCGGTCTGCAACAGTTGATTTCTCATTGGGCTGATACTGATATAGAAAACTTCAATATTGCTGCCACATATAATGTAGTCAATGGCTCTCCAACAAAATTTATCAAAAGTGGATTAGGTTTTTACCTGACCACTGAAGATCTACTTCCAACGGTGTTGGAACAGGATGTTTGTTTCCGTCCTCTAAATCCACCATTGGAAATTCATTACGCATTGATCTGGAAAAGAAGTGCCTTTCAATCAAAAGCGGCTGAAATATTTCAACGGGAATTAAAGCAATCACTTATCTGAAGTTAGAGTGGAAGAGCAACCATTTCTTTATACAAATTCATGAGAATATCTATAAAATCATGAAGGCTTTTTCTGTTGTCTGTTTTGTGAGTACAAAGGACGCAGGAAAAGTTTTCTTTACAATCAAATGGAATCCATGCAAACTGATTACTGTGATCATTCAGAAAACCCGGGGCAAGGCATATGCCACGACCAGACGCTACATTTGTCAGTGTCGTATCATGATCCGGACTGTTAAAGTAGTCTATTTTTTTTTGAACTGATGAGACGCTGCTGAACACTTTTAAGTGCCGCAGGCGATCCTCCGCCTACCATCAATGTCCTGCCATATAGATCACTTTCTGTAATAATATTTTTTTTAGCAAGTATGTCATCTTTATCTGTAATAAGATAAATTTTACTTGTAAAAAGTTTTTGACTCAGAACACCTGGTATTTGCTTTACATGCTCCTCAAGAGAAAACAGAATATCTGTTTCATTTTTCAAAAAACTCTCAAGTCCACCCGTATATTGGAATTTTGGAGAAATCTGTACTTCTTGATTTGTTTCTGCAAAAAGTTTTATGGCTTCTGGAAGAAAATAAACTGCCTGACGCACCATAAGACTGATGGATATATCATCCCTGTATTTAGAACTAAAATTTTGCCCCTGCTCAATTGCCCGCTTCATTTCTTCCCGCATATGAATCAGATATGAAACAAATTGTCTTCCTGCCGGAGTAAGTGATGCACCTCTGCCACTCCTATCAAATATAGAAAATCCAATCTCTTCTTCCAATAGTCTGATTTGATAAGAAAATGTGGGCTGACTATGCAGTTGCAAATGGATGTGATGTAGATGACTATAACAGCAACTGCCGGTGGTGGCTGCGGTCGCCCGGTTGCTATAGTGATGACGCTGCCCGTGTCTGCAGCGACGGCAGTGTCAGTTGCAGTGGCGGCAGTGTCAGCAATAGCAGGCATGGTATTCGCCCTGTTATCAGAATAAATGTAGGATAAAATTTAGGAAGGAGAGCCCTGCCTGCCGAAAGGCGGGCGGGGTATTACGAAAATGAGAAGCCCTTTATATAAATATATGAGTTTGGAAAATCTGATATCAACTTTGGAGAACGGAATATATGCTTCTTGTCCTAGAGATTTTAATGACCCGTATGAATGGATGGATATAGAAAAGCCTGATGATTTCAGGGTTTGCTGTTTATCCAATAGCGCGAACGCAAAACTTATGTGGGCTCACTATGTGAATTGCCATAAAGGTGTAATGTTAAGAATTGCTTTGCCTGAGAATTACGGAGAAAAAGATTTTGTTTTACGAAAAGTTGAGTATCAAAGTAAAAAAACAATAGACGGAATATCAGACCCCTTTGAAAAGACTATACAGAAAAGACAGGAAATGGCTTAGTGAAAAAGAAGTCAGAGCCGTTTATGACAAAAATAAAAACAATGAGTCGTTATGGAGAATCGTAGACGGAAAAGTTTTCTTCAGGGTTAAAATCAAAGCGGTATGTTTCGGATGTGCTGTTGACAGAAGCTCAGAAAAATATAAAGAATCTATAAAGTGGCTGAAGAATTATAATGAAAGTTGTTTAAAGAAAGACAGAATTGAAGTAATAAGATATATTCCTGCCCAAGGAGACAGGTATCAGTTTATTAAGGATAAAGATTATAATTATCTGAATGAATTAACCGATGGCAGTTAAATACCAAAAATAAGCATCTCCCACCTGAACCCTCAGGCTTTCGGAGATGCTTTCTGTTTAAGATATCCTTATGATATTTACATTTGAGCCGTATTATGCTATATTTTAATGTACTGTCGGAGAAGTGGTCTGCTTTTTCGGCAAAGAATCAATCACGCAGAATCAAAAGTTTAACATAAGGAGAATATAAACCATGAAACTCGGCATAGTAATCAGCCGAGTTTTATAAAATTTCTCTATATAAGTCCATAAAAGGCTATATTAAGCCGAAAATGACAGATTGTTGTTAGGCGTAAAAAGATACGATTTCCATGTAAATCCATAAAAATTCATGTATCTCAATAACAAAATGGCGTAAAGTGGAGTCAACATACGCCATGGATATCAATACGAGAGACAGAGCCCAACGTTATTATTTATAATATTAAAAAGAAGCATCTCCAATATTACCTGTAAATTGTTCAGATGGTATCGGAGATGTTTTTATATTATCTTTGTTTTATCAGAAATCGACCCATTCTACATTGGATTCAATTTCCCAAAATGTTTTTCCATCGAATAGCGGAGTTTTCAGAAATTCTTCAAAACTTTCCTGGTTATCCTTCCCACATATTCTCCAAAGAAGAACCTCTTTTGGTTCCCACATCTGAAGCTCAAAAACATATATGTTTTTATCTGTTGAATAACCTTGTGAGAAATATTTTTTGCCGTTATAGACATAAATTAATTCCTCTCCATCCCATAGCTTATCCATGAATTCATTAATGTTGCCATTTATCATAAACTTAGCCCCTTAAAGTATTTGCAAAAGGTTTTGTAAATCTTAGAGTTTTTATGCAGTTTGGCTGTTGTTCGTCGAAACTTACCCTTTGCTGACTGACTAAAAGCTTTATCATAAGTATGGTAATGGAGTATTTTTCCATGACCTAAAGAGGTTTCAACATGATAAGCTATTTCTAATCGTAAATTATGGTTATTATCATAAATCCTCATCATATTAAAAGATCCATCAGGATTCATTTTTAAATATGCCATGCTTGAATGGGATGATTCAGGTAAACCATGTTTCATAGAAGCTTCAGTACCTTTAAGAACTTTGATTCCCATATATTTTCCATCCGGTGAAAAACTGGTATCTACTTCATAAGTATATGCTACAGTGTTTCCTGCAGCAAAAGTGCCTCTTCCGCCCATTATCTCTCTACCTTTCTTGATTTAACATAATCGATATATATGATATTTTCTTTCATTTCCGGAAAAGGTTTTCCAAGACAAATTATTGCTTCAGGTTCAATCTTTGAAAGCATTTGAAAGTATCCTTTAAGAAAATTTTTCTTATTTTGCTTACATCCAATCATTCCTAATGCAACTATACTGTTTTTTTGAATACCATCAAAGCAGAATTCAAAGCTTCTGGACAAGCCCCAACTAACAGTAGGGATTACAATCATTCCTTCCTCTTGCCACTTGGCTCCAACCCATCGTGATTTGCCAATAGATTCAATCTGTCTCCATGGCTCCATGTCTGCGTATAACGAGTAATCAGGAGAAAGTAAGAATCTATACTTTCTATATTTTTCTAAGGATTTTTGTGGATGATTATATATTGATTCAAATCTATAGTCATCTACAAAGAAGTGTACACCTTTGTGAAGATTCTTTGTGTCTTTTCTACTAACATCAGAACATGAAATAAGTTCAATATTGCTAATGTCAAGTTTTTGTTTCTTAATAATGGGAAACCCCCATTTGCCTTCAGATGCGAACTGATTTCTCATAAAAAGAGGGTTACTTCGCATTTCTTTACTAGTCATTATTTTTTTATCTCCTTTGTTTAGAATTGACTAAGTAAGATGAAAATGCTACTATTATAATAGTGTCAGGATTTGTTAATAGCATTTCCGTATTATGAACGCATTGAATAGCTGCGCCAACAGTTATCAATGCGTTTTTTTCATTCATAAATATCACCTCCTTACATAAATTGTATTTATGTTTTTGAAAATTTGTTATCACATCCTATCATTATTATAGTTTTAAGCGATATTTTGCAAAAGCTTCTGAGACATTGTATTTTTCTATTATTTCAGATTTCTTAAGCCCTTGACTTTCCTCATATGGAATCATGACTTCACCGCATAACGCTTTTGCTTGCCATTCTACACTTCGATAAGCAGGTATCTCACCTTTTGAAAAGCTTCTTGAATAGATAGGCTTGAATCCTATCTCAAATAAAAAATGTGACATATTTCATGGCAAATGAAACCAAGTAATGCTCCGGTGCGGTTCGTATAAGCACCATAATACACGGATTCTTTAATCTCAATAGTAAATCCAATCTCGTCGTTTGGTATACACTGTGCCATTATTTTAGGTGGTAGTGCATGGTCTTCAACTATCAAATATCTGCTACCCTCAAAGATATCCGGAATCCTTTCCAATACATCAAGAACTGGGAATGCACCTGTCATTGGAACATCAAAAAGATCTCTAAGAATTTTTGAATATTGACGTAATTCGCCTCGCGTTATGGCTTTTGATTCATAATCCATTATGTTATTAGTTGTTCTCCTTCTTGCTTAAAAGTTTTAGAATTTTTTCAGCTGTTTCGTCATCCATTTCATCAAATGATCTGGCAAATTTAAGTGCAGCTTTTCTTTGGGTATTGCCAGCTTTTATTGCGGTAATTTTGAATTGTGTTTTTGATTCTTCAATAGCTTCGGCCAACTCCTCCTGTTCTTGTTTGTTTAACTGATAATGATTTGTAATCTTTGTAAACCAGTCCATCGGAACATTTTTCTTTCCGTTTTCAACAGCAGACAGAAAAGGTAAAGATGCACCTAATACACTGGCCAAATCTCCCATTACTTCATGGTGCTTTATGCGCAATATGCGAACATATTCACCGAAACTTGTGTATGACATTAATATACCTCCATTTATCCTCCTATATCAAACCGATGATTTGATTTGGATAAATTATATAACCTTTTTTAGGTTAAGTCAATAGTGAAACTGAAAAAATTTAATACCAAGCATCGTGTGAATCAGACTGCTATCGTTCTGACCTGTGGTGTTTTTTCTTTTGTAATCATATATCCTTATGATATTTACATTTACCCGATATTATGCTATATTCTAATGTACTGTCGGAGAAGTGGTCTGCTTTTTCGGCAAAGAATCAATCACGCAGAATCAAAAGTTTAACATAAGGAGAATATAAACCATGAAACTCGGCATAGTCGGACTTCCAAATGTAGGCAAGTCCACACTTTTCAATGCTATTACAGGTACAGCAAACGCTCAGGCGGCAAACTATCCGTTCTGCACAATCGAGCCTAACACAGGTATCGTTGCGGTTCCGGATGAGAGACTCGACAAGCTCGCAGAAATCTGGGACACAGACAAGAAAACTCCTGCTGTTGTTGAGTTCGTTGACATCGCAGGTCTCGTTAAGGGCGCAAGCAAGGGCGCAGGCCTCGGAAACAAGTTCCTCGGTCACATTCGTGAGTGCGATGCCATCGTTCACGTTGTACGCTGCTTCGATGATGATAACATCACTCATGTTGTTGAGGACGCAACAAAGCCTGTTCCTGTTGATCCTGACGGAGACATCGAGTGCATCGACTTAGAGCTCATCCTCTCTGACCTCGAGGTTGCCCAGAACCGTTTAGCCCGAATCAGCAAGGCCGGCAAGGTTGGCAACAAGGACGCAAGGGCAGAGGTAGCATGGCTCGAGCCGCTCGTAGCTCACCTCGAGAAGGGTCTTTCCGCAAGAACATTCCCATTCGACCCTGAGGACGAGGCTCAGCAGTTCGCTCTGCGTGAGATCGGTCTTCTCTCTCAGAAGCCTATCATCTACGCATGTAACATGGATGACGACGGAGTAAAGAACCCTGAGGCTAACCCATACTTCCAGATTGTTAAGAAGAGAGCCGAGGCAGAGAACGCCGAGGTTATCCCGATCTGTGCAAAGACAGAGGAAGAGCTCGTAGAGCTCGACGAAGAGGACAGAGCAATGTTCATGGAGGACTTAGGCCTTGCAGAGAGCGGTCTTAACAGACTCATCAAGGCAAGCTACACCCTCTTAGGCCTCATCTCTTACCTCACAGACGGTAAGAAGGAGTGCCGTGCATGGACAATCAGAAGAGGCACAAAGGCACCACAGGCCGCAGGTAAGATTCACTCCGATTTCGAGAAGGGATTCATCCGTGCCCAGGTATGCGCATTCGATACATTCATGGAGTGCGGCGGTAACATGGCAGAGGTTAAGGCAAGAGGCCTCTACCGCTCCGAGGGCAAGGAATATGTCGTTCAGGACGGCGACATCATCGAGTTCCTCTTTAATGTTTAAAATTAAATAAAGAACGATACAGCCCGGCGGAAATGTTAAAGTTTCTGCCGGGAATGTTTTTGCCCCGTATTTCCTCGCCACTTTGCCCAAATATTAATCAATAATTTTGTTATTCCGCACTTATGCAATTTCTTGAACATAATACACTAAGGTAGTATAATAGATTATAAACCTTATTACAGGGAAAAATTAAATCGGAGGATTTTTCACATGGCTGATACACCAAGAAGAAGTATTGCCTTCATTGGCTCTGAATGTTATCCTTTCGTCAAGACCGGCGGTCTCGGCGATGTTATGTACGCACTTCCAAAGGCTCTCGTAGCTCAGAACTGCGATGTAAGAGTTCTTGTACCAAAGTATGCATGTATTCCGCAGAAGTACAAGGATCTCATGGTTTACAGAGGATCTTTTGACATGGATCTCTGCTCAGACGGCAAGAGATATTTCGTAGGCATTATGGAATATGTCTGGGATGGCGTTGTATATGATTTTATCGAGAACGAGGAGTTCTTCGGCTGGGGCAAACCTTACACAGATCTCGTTGTTGATATTCCGAAGTACTGTTTCTTCTGCAAGGCGGCTCTCTCCGCACTTCTCTACATGAACTGGATTCCTGACATTGTACACTGTCACGACTGGCAGGCAGGTCTTGTTCCTGTTTATATGAGAACTCTCTTAAATGGCACAGCTCTCGGTAAATCCCGTGCTATCTTCACAATTCACAATCTCCGCTTCCAGGGTATTCATTCCAAGGAGCACATCCAGTACTGGACAGGTCTTCCTGACGAAGTATTCGGTCTCCCGTACATCGGTCAGAGTAACGGCAATGCAAACATGCTCAAGGGCGGTATCACTTTCGCTGACCTCGTCACAACAGTTTCAAATACCTATGCTCAGGAGATTCAGACAGGATTCTACGGTGAGAATCTCGATGCTCATCTTCGCTACCACGCCTACAAGCTTGGCGGCATAGTAAACGGTATCGACACAAATCAGTGGAACCCGGCAACAGACAAGCACCTTGCAGTAAATTACGATGCTTCAAATGTTCATGAGAACAAGAAGAAGGATAAACTCGCACTTCAGGAGCGCCTCGGACTTAATCAGGATGAGGGTAAGTTTGTCATCGGTCTTGTTTCCCGTCTTACAAACCAGAAGGGCCTCGACCTTGTAAACTCCATCATTCCTCAGGTAATGGACGAGCATACTCAGATTGTAGTGCTCGGCACAGGTGACGCAGAGTACGAGAACAGCTTCAGATACTACGAAAACGCTTACAAGGGCAATATGGCATCCTGTATCATGTATGACGAGAGTCTTGCTCACAGCATTTATGCGGGTTGTGACGCATTCCTTGTACCGTCACTCTTTGAGCCATGCGGACTCACTCAGCTCACAGCTATGCGTTACGGTACTGTTCCGATTGTCCGTGAGACCGGCGGTCTTAAAGATACCGTTGCTCCTTACAATGAGTTTACCAATGAGGGTAATGGTTTCACCTTCGATCATTACAGTGCATGGCTTCTCCTCGATGCCATTAACAGAGCAAAGACTGTATATTTTACAGAGCCTGAGCGCTGGAAGCAGATGGTAGACCGTGATATGGCAAAGGATGTAAGCTGGGATCTTTCCGCTCAGATTTACAAGGATATGTATCTTTCACTCACACAGTGGTAACAGACTTATCACGAATATACTTTTTTGAAATTAAGGCAGGGATTACTGAAAAAGGTAAACCCTGCCTTTTTTGTTTTGTATGTACTGTCTCTGTAAAAGAATGCCGCTGAAAATTCTTAATACCTGATTCTTAATTTTTGAAAAGAACTGTGTTATAATGTTCTCATAAAACATTAAGTATAGGATTGATAACAATGAGCAGAGTTCTGATAATAAATACCGGTGGCACCATCGGTATGACACGAAGTGAGAATGGCTATGTGCCGAATCTTGATAATTTTCACAGGGCACTCAGCGAGATGCCTGAGCTTAAAAGCGAACAGATGACAGAATGGGATATGTTGGATATTATCCCGCTTCTCGATTCATCAAATATGACGGTTGATGACTGGAATAAGATAGGTTCCATTATTGCGGAAAATTATGAAGATTATGACGGATTTGTAATTCTGCATGGAACCGATACAATGGCTTATACGGCCTCGGCACTTTCTTTTATGCTGGAAAACCTTGGTAAGCCGGTTATTATCACAGGTTCACAGATTCCAATCTGTGAGATTCGATCCGACGGTAAGGATAACCTCATCGCCGCTCTGCTTATTGCCGCAGGCGGAAAAATCAATGAGGTGTGTATCTATTTCCGTGGTGAACTTTTAAGAGGGTGCCGTGCAACCAAATATTCAGCAGACGGATTCATGGCGTTCAAGAGCCCGAATTTCCCCATACTTGCAGAAGCCGGAATTTCCATAATATACAATGAGTCGGTGCTTCTTCCGAAACCTACGGAGCCGTTCAATTTCCAGCAGCTTGAGAATAACCCCATAGGAGTAATCAAGGTGTTCCCGGGAATTCAGTTCGAGCTGTTCAGGGGAATTATGACAGAGAGCCTCAAAGGCGTTGTAATCGAGACTTTCGGCGCAGGTAATATTCCAAGCTCCGCAAAGGCATTGCTTCCTATAATCGAGAAGGCACTCGACCACGGAACCGTTGTAACCGTGTGCACCCAGTGCCCGCAGGGAACCGTACTTCTCGGAACATACGAGACAAGCAGTGCTTTAAGTCAGGCAGGAGCCGTAAGCGGTAAGGATATGACAACAGAGGCCGCCGTTGCAAAGCTCTACTATTTACTCAGTAAGCATTACGATACGGAAACAGTCTGCCGACTGATGGAAACAAGCCTCAGAGGTGAAGAATAAGAGTATAAGGTGTAATAAATTCAAAGGAGGATTTTTCAATGGATATCAAGGCATTAAATTCATTAAGCTACGGAGTTTTCATGCTCGCAACAAAGCTCGGTGACAGGACCAACGGATGTATCACAAACACATGTATGCAGGTAACTGTGGACCCGATGAAAGTCACTTTTGCGGTTCTTAACCAGAATCTCACCTGCGAGATGATTAAGGAGAGCAGAGTCGCAACTTTAAGCATACTCGACAAGAGTGTGAGCTTCGAGACCATTAAGCACTTCGGAATGCAGAGCGGCAGAGATGTGGATAAAATGGAGGACATTCCTTTCCCACAGGACAAAAACGGTGTGCCTTACATGGGCTGGGGCGCATGTGCTTATCTGAGCCTGAAGGTTACGGATATGGTAGACATGGGAACCCACACACTTTTTATCGCAGAGGTTACAGAGGCGGAAATGCTTTCCGAGAACCCACCGATTACTTACGCAGAGTACCACAGCGACTTAAAGCCGAAGCCGGCAGGGGCAAAGGCGGAGAAGAAAATCATCGGCTGGAGATGCGTAATCTGCAATTATGTGTATGAGGGAGCAGAACTTCCTGAGGATTTCCTCTGCCCGTGGTGCGGACATGATATCAGTGACTTCGAACCGATTTATGAGGATTGATAATTATCGGTAAACTGCTCAATGACTGTCAGAATAAAATATAAGGAGGACTTTCACAATGCCTATGAAAATGGGATGGCGCTGGTACGGAGAGGGCAATGACCCCATCTCCCTCGGCGATATTAAACAGATACCCGGAGTAACCAGCATAGTCTGGGCGCTCCACCACAAAATGCCCGGAGAAATCTGGGAGGAAGATGAAATCAAAGAGGTTGTGGACCGGATTCACGCCTACGGCTTCGATGCCGAGGTAGTCGAGTCCGTCAATGTTCACGATGACATAAAAATCGGTCGTGATACAAGGGATGCCCTCATAGAGAACTACAAGACCTGCATCCGTAACCTCGGCAAATACGGAGTTAAAGTAATCTGCTACAACTTCATGCCTATATTCGACTGGACAAGAACCGACCTTTTCCACCCTGTCGGTGACGGTTCCACAGCGCTCTTTTATCAGAAGGACATGATTCAGGACGATTACAAGGCGATGGCAGACTATATCCTCGGCTTCACAGAGAAATTCGGAATGACTTTCCCGGGCTGGGAGCCTGAGAGAATGGCAAAGCTCGATGAGCTTTTCAAGGCCTATGCCCCTGTTACAAAGGATATGCTGTGGGATAACCTGTTCTACTTCCTCAATGCGATTATGCCCACATGCGAGGAGGCAGGAATAAAAATGGCCATCCACATGGATGACCCACCTTGGGATATCTTCGGTCTGCCGAGACTTATGGTGGATGATGCCGCCTGCAAAAAGCTCCTCGAGAGTGTAGACCACCTATGCAACTGTCTGACCCTCTGCACAGGTTCACTCAATGCGAACCCCGACAACAACTGCGCAGAGATAGTAAGACACTACCACGACAGAATCGCCTTCGCCCACATCAGAAATATTCACCACTTCCCTAACGGAGATTTCTCCGAGGCAGCCCACAGAGACTGCTGTGGTGAGACAGGAATAATCGAGGTTCTTCGTGCTTTCCACGAGAACAAATGGGATGGTTATATTCGTCCGGACCACGGCAGACAGCTCTGGGAGGAAGGCCCGGGAGTATGCCGTCCGGGTTACGGAAAATATGACAGAGCCCTCGGTGTTCAGTACATGCTGGGCGTATGGGATCTGCTCGACAGACTTGCAGGAGAGAAATAATGAAACTCACTGAGATTACATCAAAAAAAGAGGAGTTCACAGCGAAAGGCTACGAGCTCCCAAAATACGATATTGAGAAGTTAAGGAAAGCTACCCACGATAAGCCCACCTGGCTTCACTTCGGCGCGGGTAATATTTTCCGTGCTTTTCCAGCCGCCGTGCTTAATGATATTCTCAATGACGGCGAATATGACAGGGGCGTTATTGTCGCAGAAACCTTCGACTACGAGATTATCGACAAAGCTTACACTCCGTTTGATAACCTCTCCCTCTATGTATGTTTAAAGTCTGACGGAAGTGTTGATAAAAAGGTAATCGCCTCCGTTACTGAGAGCCTGAAGGCTGACTATGCCTTCTCTGACTTCGAGAGATTAAAGGAGATTTTCCGCAATCCGAGCCTTCAGATGGTCTCATACACCATCACCGAAAAGGGCTACGCCGTAAACGAAGCGGACCTCGAAAACGGCCTCGAGCCCAAATCCGCCATGGGCAAGACAGCACTGCTCCTCTACGAGAGATTCAAGGCAGGCGCTTACCCATTAACATTACAGAGCATGGACAACTGTTCTCACAACGGAGACAAACTGAAGGCAGGTGTGCTTGCATACATAAAGAACTGGACAGAGAAGAAAATCTTTCCACAGGAGTTCCTCGACTATGTGGAAAACAATCTCAGTTTCCCCTGGGCGATGATAGATAAAATCACCCCTCGCCCTGATGCAAAGGTTAAAGCCATGCTGAAAAAGGACGGCTTCGAGGATTGCGAGACCATAATCACCGATAAAAAGAGCTTTACTGCCGCCTTTGTCAACGCAGAGGAGACAGAGTACCTCGTATGCGAGGACGATTACAGAAACGGCAGACCTCCCCTCGACAAAAAGGGTGTTCTCTACTGCGACAGGGAGACCGTCGACAAGGTTGAGACCATGAAGGTAACAACCTGCCTCAACCCTCTTCATACAGCCATGAGCATATACGGATGCATGCTCGGTTTCACTTTAATCAGCGATGAAATGGCTGACGGGGATATAAGAAATTTCGTGACAAAACTCGGTTATGACGAGGCCATGCCTGTGGTAACAGACCCCGGTGTGCTCAATCCGAAGGAATTCCTTGATGCCGTGCTGACAAAGAGACTTCCAAATCCGTTCATGCCTGACGCACCCCAGAGAATCGCCACCGATACCAGCCAGAAGCTGGGCATACGCTTCGGCGAGACCCTGAAAAAGTATGTTACAAGGGGACTTGATAAAGATAAGTTAACCCTAATCCCACTTGCTCTTGCAGGTTATGCAAGGTATTTAAAGGGCATTGATGACGAGGGTAAGGCATTCGAGATTTCCTCCGATCCATTACTCACAGAGCTTCAGCCGATAGTGGCTGGTCTGGAAATCGGAGTAGAAAACGATTACTCCTGCCTTAAAAAGCTTTATTCTAGAAAAGACATATTCGGCCTTGATTTATACGAGGCAGGCTTCGGCGAGAAAATAGAAGGCATGGTAAAGGAACTGTACGCAGGAAAAGGTGCGGTAAGAGCCACACTTCATAAATACGTTCTTTAAATTCGGAATCAGGAATGCGGAGTTCGGAATTATTGGAAAAGAATTTTAAGCTTTTGCCAAGCTTTTCTCGAAAAGCTTGCAGGGTTTGGGACAGCGTCCCAAGGCAAGTCTGATGCATATAAACTTAGAACACCAACGCAATGCGAAGCATTGCAAAAAAGAATGCCAGGCTCAAGAGTCGCAATCTGTGAAACAGATGCGCGATTTGAGCCGACCCTCTTAAGCAAAGCCCGCCGAGGAGCGCTGAGTTTCAACCTCATCCGTCTTGTATTCGCTTGCGAAGCTGGCCACTCTTCCCCAAAGGGGAAGGCAATTAAAGAAGATAGCTCGACAGTCGAGGCGAATGCCAAGCGAATCGGACGGACCACTCTATGCCGACCTGCCTTTTCACCTTATCAGTCTCATATTCGCTTCGCAAATATTCGACAGCTTCCCCAAAGGGGAAGCTTTTTCTTTTAGACGAACTTTTCTCTTTGGGGAATAGGGGTCTTTTTGCGAGCAAAAGTGGATGAGTATGAATTCAACCTCAAATTATATTGTAATTTTCCACATAAAGTAGTATAATGAACAAAACCTGTTTATGCAGGATAGATTAAGTTTATGAAAGGTGTGTATTCACATGGCAATGAAAGTCGGTATTCAGCTTTTCTCCGTTAAGGAGGCTATGGCAAAAGACCCAATCGCAGCTATAAAAGAGGTTGCTGATATAGGATATAAGTATCTCGAGGTTGCAAACTTCGACGCAGCCAAGGACCCGGGCTGTGGTTTCGGCATGAGCCCTGAGCAGGTTCTCTCCTCCCTCGAGGGTACAGGCGCAAGAATCATTTCCTCCCACATCGGTAATGTTACAGAGGAAACAGTTGGCGAGGTTATCAAGTGGCACAAGGCTGTCGGTAACACAATGATCGGCCAGTCCGCTGACATGTACACAGGTTACGACCACCTCATGGAGAGATGCGAGTTCTACAACAAAATCGGTAAGATTCTTGCTGACGAAGGCATGAAGTTCCTTTTCCACAACCATTTCCATGAGTTCGTTAAGATCAACGGCAAGACAATCTACGACATCGTTCTCGAGAACACAGATCCTAACTACGTAACATTTGAGCTTGATACATTCTGGGCTATGCGCGGCGGTCAGAACCCAATTGAGCTTCTCAAGAAGATGGAAGGCAGAGTATTCTCCATTCATCAGAAGGACTTCTCCAAGCTCGCAGTATTTGACCACAACATCAACCTCCTCGCTAAGGATGATACTTCCCTCGTAGCAGGTTTTGAGGACTTCGCAAAGTATGGCTCAAAGCCAACAGACTTCTGTGAGGTTGGCACAGGTATCATGCCAATTCAGGAGATTCTCGATGCTGCCAACGCTGCAGGCGTTCAGTACTGCATACTCGAGCAGGATGCAACTCAGAAGACAGAGATGGAGTCTATCAAGATCTCCATGGATTCCTTCCACAAGTACACAGGAATCGAGTTTGAATAATCTTACAGAGGTATATTTTTGCAGGGCTTTCCCATCCGGGAGAGTCCTGTTTTTTTGCTGTAAGTTTCATTTATAGCGGAAACCCAGAGCTATAAAAAATCATCTCCTGACCTGAATGAACAGGCGGAGATGATTTTTATTCTGAATTAGAATAATGATGAAACTTTCATATCCCGATATATACAATTATTCTGTCTGAAATTGTATAAACTTACGAAATTCTTTATTTAGCAATATTATAATTGACTTTAGCGCTTTTACGCATTAAAATATACAGCAGTCACCGCTTTTATACCTAAAAGCTTTAAACTGCTAAAGTTCATATTGACGAAAAAGAAAATTAAATACCCAGTATTCTCTCGGCGTTTTTGTGCAGAATGTTCTCTTTTTCCTCATCTGTGAGGTCTAATGAACGGAGAACCTCCACATAATGTGCCTGGTCTGCCCATGGGGAATCGGTCGCAAAAAGCACTCTGTCGGAGCCGTGCTTCTTAATGAGTGCAGTGCATTCCTCAGGGAAGCGGTCGAGCATGACTGCGGTATCAAGATATACCTTTCTGCCGGCTATTTTCTCGAGAACCTCAAGAGGTTTATCGAAAGAACCCATGTGGGCAAGAATGAGCTTATCATCCATAATCGGGCCGAGTTCATCGAGAACTCTGACTATCATGTCAACGGTGCAGTGGGTGTCCTCAGGGAAACCGATGTCCATTCCTGCGTGGGTGGTGACATACAGACCACGCTCGGCACATCCTATTAAAATGCGGATGTAACGCTCATCGTCAAAGTAAACTCCCTGATAATCGGGGTGAATTTTAATTCCGTGCAGACCTGCATTTTTGATGAAATCGAGGGTTTCCTCAATATTCTCGGTATCCGGGTGAATACCACCGGAGAAGAAAACTCCGTCTTTGCCGTTGAGTTCGGCAGAAATCCTGTTGACGGTAGCGGTCTGACTCGGTTTAGTTACAACAGGGAGAGAAACGCTGTAATCCACGCCGCTTCTGTGCATGGATTCAACAAGGGAAGCCAGAGTTCCCTCACGGTGGTTTTTGATTCCACCCTTCTGAACAAGAAAATCTATTGTGGATTTTGCAATTTTATCGGGATATGTATGTGTATGAAAATCTATTACCATGATGTCCTCCAAAATACTTAACTTACATTATTATATCAGAAATTCTGAAACAATAAAGCTTCAGTTTTTATATATGAAAGGAAAACACTATGACTATCATCGATCTGCTGGAAAGAAACAGCAGTATGTTCGGCAGTGAAACCGCATTAATCGAGGTTAACCCCGAGCAGAAGGCTGCTCCCCTCAAGACCTGGCACGAGTACGATCTCGTTCAGGCCACCAGCAAAAGCTATTACAGACGAGAAATAAGCTGGTCTGTCTTTAACGAAAAGGCAAACCGTTTTGCAAACGCCCTCATGTCCAGAGGTATAGGCAAGGGCAACAAGGTTGCAATACTCCTCATGAACTGCCTCGAGTGGCTACCGATTTATTTTGGCATACTCAAAACAGGTGCAATTGCGGTTCCTCTCAACTTCCGATATTCCGCAGAGGAGATTAAGTACACTTTCAATCTCTCCGAATCGGATATTCTCGTGTTCGGTCCGGACTTCATCGGCCGAGTAGAGGAGATTGCAGGGGATATAGGCGAGGATCATGCCCTCATGTATGTAGGTGACGGATGCCCAAGCTTCGCAGAGAGCTACAACGAATTCACTGCGGACGCATCCAGCATAAACCCGAATGTATGGCTCAGCGAGGAGGATTACGCAGCAATTTACTTCTCCTCAGGTACAACAGGATTCCCAAAGGCTATTTTACACAGACACCGTTCACTTCTCCATGCTGCACAGGTAGAGCAGAAGCACCACAATCAGCAGAGAGACGATATTTTCCTCTGTATTCCTCCGCTTTACCACACAGGTGCAAAAATGCACTGGTTTGGTTCCCTCATGAGCGGTTCCAAGGCGGTACTTCTTAAGGGTACAAAGCCTGAGTTCATTCTCGAAGCGGCTTCCAAGGAGAAATGCTCCATAGTATGGCTCCTCGTTCCGTGGGCACAGGATATACTCAATGCCCTCGATTCCGGCAAGCTTAAAATGGAGGACTACGATTTAAGCCGCTGGAGACTCATGCACATAGGCGCACAGCCTGTTCCGCAGAGCCTCATCAAGCACTGGCTCGATTACTTCCCGAACCACCAGTATGACACAAACTACGGCCTCTCCGAGTCCATAGGTCCAGGTGCTGTTCACCTCGGTGTCGATAATGTTCACAAGGTCGGTGCAATCGGTATTGCGGGTTACGGCTGGGAGAATAAGATTGTCAACCCAGACGGCACAGAAGTTAAGCAGGGAGATGTAGGTGAACTCATCCTCAGGGGTGCAGGCGTCATGGAGTGCTACTACAACGACCCAAAGGCAACAGCCGAAACCCTCAAGGACGGCTGGCTCTACACAGGTGACATGGCAATGCAGGACGAGGACGGATTTATCTGGCTTGTTGATCGTAAAAAGGATGTTGTCATCTCCGGTGGTGAGAACCTCTATCCTGTTGAGATTGAGAACTTCATCATGACAAACAACAAGGTAAGTGATGTTGCCGTTATCGGTTTACCTGATGAGCGACTCGGTGAAATCGCCGCAGCAATCATCAAAATCAAGGACGGCATGGAATGCACAGAGGAGGAGATGGAAGAATTCTTCAAGGGTATGCCACGATACAAGCGCCCGAGAAAGATCATCTTCGCAGATGTTCCGAGAAATCCGACAGGCAAAATCGAAAAGCCTAAGCTCCGTAAGATGTACGGTGCGGATAAGCTCATTCTTGAGCAGAATATTTCTTAATAACTTATGGCCCAAGGGCTTAAAGTCAGCATAAACTAATTCTATATTGAGGTGTGAAAAAATGAATACAACAATGGTATTGACCTCTGTCCTCATCGTAGCGTTCTTCGCTATTATGATAGGCATAGGCATCAACTCGAGAAAACACGCAACAGACGTAAACGGATTCGTTCTCGGATCCCGTTCCGTAGGTCCATGGCTCTCCGCTTTTGCTTACGGTACATCATACTTCTCAGCGGTTATCTTCGTAGGTTACGCAGGCCAGTTCGGCTGGGCTTTCGGTGTGGCTTCCACATGGATAGGTCTCGGCAATGCATTTATCGGTTCCCTTCTCGCATGGAGCATCTTGGGACGCCGTACAAGAATCATGACCCAGCACTTAGGCAGTAAGACCATGCCTGACTTCTTCGGAAACAGATTCAACTCAAAACCGCTCAAGGTTGCGGCTTCAGTTATTACATTCTGCTTCCTCATTCCTTACACAGCATCCCTTTACAACGGTCTTTCAAGACTTTTCGCCATGGCATTCGGTGGCATTGACTACTCCGTATGCGTTATCGTAATGGCAGTTCTCACAGGTATTTATGTTGTAGTCGGCGGTTACATGGCAACAGCAATCAACGACTTCATTCAGGGAATGATTATGCTCGTAGGTATCGTAGCTGTTATCCTCGCTGTTCTTAAGGACAACGGCGGTCTCATGGCTGCAATGGAAGGCCTCACAAAGGGCGACAACGGCGGTTGGGCTTATGCTTCATTCTTAGGTCCTCAGCCATTCTTCCTTCTCATAGTTGTTCTTCTCACCTCCCTCGGTACATGGGGACTTCCTCAGATGGTCGGTAAGTTCTACGCCATCAAGAATGAAGATTCCATCAAGAAGGGCACAGTTATTTCCACAATATTCGCTATCATCGTAGCAGGCGGTTGCTACTTCCTCGGCGGTTTCGGCAGACTCTACAATGTAGATGTAAAGGCAAACGGTTTCGATGCCATCATCCCAACCATGCTATCCACACTTTCACCGGTTATCATCGCAGTGGTTATCGTTCTTGTTCTCTCCGCTTCCATGAGCACACTTTCCTCCCTCGTTCTCACAAGTGGTTCCACAATCACCCTCGACTTCATCGAGCCTATGGCAAAGAAGAAGTTTGACGAGAAAAAGAAGATGCTCATCATGAGAGCTTTCATCGTAGTATTCATCGCAATCAGCGCAGCCATCGCAATCAAGCAGGCAACAAACAAGAGCATTTTCATCGCTCAGATGATGGGTGTTTCCTGGGGCGCACTTGCAGGTGCTTTCCTTGCTCCGTTCCTCTATGGCCTCTACTGGAAGAAGGTAACAAAGGCAGCTGTTGTATTCAGCTTCATCTTCGGTGTAGGTCTTGAGACAGTTCAGCTCTGTGTTTCCCTCGGCTGGCTCTCAGTTGCAAACAGTCCTGTACTCAGCTTCGTATTCACAAACTCCCTTTACAGCGGTGTATTCGCTATGATCGGCGGACTTATTCTGGTTCCTGTCGTATCCAAGCTTACACAGAAGACAAAGCCTGAGGGCGTTGATAAGATGTTCGAGTGCTATGACAGGACAAAGGTTGTTGAAATCACAGACAGCCTCGGCGATTAATCAGATTTTATTCATGAGTTTATTATAAGAAAACCGGGAGGTAAAACAGCTTCCCGGTTTTTGCTTTCAGTTATTTTTAGAACTTTTACACAGAAATTCCATCGTAACTTATATATGCGTTAAATGAATAAGTACTATTATAAAGTTGCAAATTTATTCATATTGGGGTATAATTTTATGGTGTTATCATGTTAAAAAGAAAATTCATATATTGGAGGAAATCAAATTGAAGAAGCTTATGCTCGGCAACGAAGCTGTTGCAAGGGGACTTTACGAAGCAGGCGTCAAGCTTGTTTCCAGTTATCCGGGTACTCCTTCCACAGAGATTACAGAGTTTGCCGCAACCTATGACGATATTTACTGCGAGTGGGCACCAAACGAGAAGGTAGCATGTGAAGCTGCTTTCGGTGCATCTTTAAGGGGTGCAAGAAGTGCATGTGCCATGAAGCATGTTGGTTTAAACGTAGCCGCCGATCCGCTGTTCACACTTTCCTACACAGGTGTAACAGGCGGTATGGTTATCTTTGTAGCAGATGACCCTGCAATGCATTCTTCCCAGAATGAGCAGGACTCCAGACACTACGCAATTGCCGCAAAGGTTCCTATGCTCGAGCCTGCCGACAGCCAGGAGGCAAAGGACTTCGTTAAGCTCGCATTTGAGATAAGTGAGGAGTTCGATACTCCTGTAATCGTAAGAATGTGCACAAGAATCGCCCACTCCCAGTGTGCGGTTGAACTCTGCGACAGAGTTGAGAAGGAAATGCCTGCTTACGAGAAGAAGCCATGGAAGTACATCATGGCTCCTGCAAACGCAACAAGACGCCATCCGTTTGTTGAGGAGAGAACTCAGAAATTAACCGCTTACGGCGAGACATCTCCTCTCAACAGAGTTGAGTTCGGCGGAACAGAAAAGGGTATCATCACATCAGGTACATGCTACCAGTATGTTAAGGAAGTATTCGGTGACAGCGTGTCCGTATTAAAGCTCGGTATGGTAAATCCGCTTCCTGTTGAGATTATCAGGGACTTCGCATCCAAGGTTGACAAGCTCTATGTTGTTGAGGAGCTCGACGGTATCATCGAGAGCCACTTAAAGAACAACGGCATCGACTGCATCGGCAAGGAGCTTTTCTCACCAATGGGAGAGTACAATCAGGCAACAATCAGAACTGCCTTCGGTATTCCACAGCCTGAGAGCGATTCCACAGAGACAGCAATTCCTATTCGTCCTCCTGTAATGTGTGCCGGCTGCCCACACAGAGGTCTGTTCTACACCCTCGCAAAGCACGGCATCACATGCCTCGGCGATATCGGCTGTTACACACTCGGCTCCACAGCTCCGCTCAATGCCCTTGATTCCACACTCTGCATGGGTGCTTCCATCTCCGGAATTCACGGCTTCAACAAGGTTGGCGGCGAAGAAACAGAGAAAAAGACAGTCTGCGTAATCGGAGATTCCACATTCATGCACTCCGGTATGACAGGTCTTGTAAATATTGCGTACAACGCATCCAATTCCACAGTTATCATTCTTGATAACTCCATCACAGGTATGACAGGTCACCAGCAGAACCCGACAACAGGTTACAACATCAAGGGCGACCCTGCGGCAAAGGTAAATCTTGAGGCTCTCTGCCATGCCCTCGGCATTGAGAGAGTAAGAGTTGTAGACCCATACAACTTAAAGGAGTGCGAGGAGGCTGTTCTCGAGGAGCTCAGCGTTGAGGCTCCAAGCGTAATCATCTCCAGAAGACCCTGCATGCTCTTAAAGTATGTAAAGCCACAGCCGGCCCTTAAGGTAAATACAGAGAAGTGTGTAGGCTGCCGTCAGTGCATGAAGCTCGGCTGTCCTGCAATCAGCTTCAAGGATAAGAAAGCAACAATCGACTTTACTCAGTGCGTAGGCTGTAATGTATGTCAGCAGCTCTGCAAGCCGGGTGCAATCTGCAAGCAGGAGGACTAAGATATGACTAAGAATTTTATGATCGTCGGTGTCGGCGGACAGGGAAGCCTTTTAGCCAGCAAGCTCCTGGGCGCAATTCTCATTGACGAAGGTTATGATGTAAAGGTAAGTGAAGTTCACGGTATGAGCCAGCGTGGCGGTTCCGTTGTAACTTATGTAAGAGCCAGCGACACAAAGGTTTACTCCCCTGTAATATGCGAGGGCGAGGCAGACTTCATCGTCAGCTTCGAGCGTCTTGAGGCGGCAAGATATGTAAAGTGCCTCAAAAAGGGCGGTACAATCGTTGTAAACACTCAGTCCATTGACCCAATGCCTGTTATCACAGGTGCCGCTGAGTATCCTGCAGAGATACTCGAGGAGCTCAAGTCAAAGGGAATCCATATTGATGACATCGATGCATTAAGCATCGCAGAAGAGGCAGGTTCCGCAAAGGCGGCTAATATTGTTCTCATGTCAAGACTTGCAAAGTATATGGATATTCCTGAGGAGAAATGGCTCGAGGCAATCAAAAAGCAGGTTAAGCCACAGTTCATAGATATGAACCTCAGGGCTTTTGAACTTGGATACAACGCCTGATTAAAGAATCAGACGAATCAGATTTATATAGAGGTGTGTTAAAATGGGTAGATATTACCAGCCGGAGATCGAAACAGCTTCAAGAGAGAAGCTCACCGAGATCCAGAACGAGAAAATTGTAAAGCAGGTTAAGCATGTCTGGGACAATGTTCCTTACTACCGTAACCTTATGGAGCAGAAGGGTGTAACCCCTGACGACATAAAGGGAATTGCAGACTTACACAAGCTTCCTTTCCTCACAAAGGCAGATTTAAGAGATGCTTACCCTTACGGTCTTTTAGGTACAGACCTTAAGAACTGCGTAAGAATTCAGTCCACATCAGGTACAACAGGCAAGAGAGTTGTCGCATTCTACACTCAGAAGGATATTGACCTCTGGGAGGAGTGCTGTGCAAGAGCCATTGTTGCCGCAGGCGGTACAGAGGAAGACGTATGCCAGGTCTGCTACGGCTACGGCCTCTTTACAGGCGGTCCGGGACTTAACGGCGGTTCCCACAAGGTAGGCTGTCTTACACTTCCAATGTCATCAGGTAACACAGAGAGACAGATTCAGTTCATGATGGACTTAGGTTCAACAATCATCTGCTGTACTCCATCCTATGCCGCATACATCGGCGAAACACTGCGTGACATGGGTTACAAGCCTGAGGACAATAAGCTCAAGGCAGGTATCTTCGGTGCAGAGCCATGGACAGAGGAAATGCGCCACGAGATTGAGAAGCTCCTCGGTATCAAAGCTTATGATATTTACGGTCTCACAGAGACAACAGGCCCCGGCGTTTCCTTCGAGTGCGAAGAGCAGACAGGCATGCACATCAACGAGGACCACTTCTACCCTGAAATCATCAACCCTGAGACAGGCGAGGTTCTCCCTGACGGCGAACTCGGCGAGCTGGTATTCACATCCCTCGACAAGGAAGGTTTCCCACTTCTCAGATACAGAACAAGAGACCTCTGTGTTCTCTCAAAAAAGAAGTGCTCCTGCGGCAGAACTCATGTTAAGATGAGCAAGCCAAAGGGAAGAAGTGACGACATGCTCATCATCAGAGGTGTCAACGTATTCCCAAGCCAGATTGAAGCAGTTCTTCTCAACGAAGGTTATTCACCTAACTACCAGATTATCGTAGACAGAGTTAACAACTCCGATACTATGGACATCAATGTTGAGCTTGCTCCTGAGCTGTTCTCCGATATCGTTTCCGAGAACGTAAAGAGAGAGAAATCCCTCGAGTCAGCAATGAGAACCATGCTGGGAATCGGACCAAAGGTTCACCTTGTTGCACCTAATACCATCGTAAGAAGTGAAGGCAAGGCTGTCAGAGTTATTGACAAGCGTAAGCTCATAGACTAATAGGAGGATATATCATGGCTATCAAACAGATTTCAGTTTATGTTGAAAACAAGATGGGTAAACTCCATGACATGGTCAAGGAAGTTTCAGATGCCGACATCAATATCCGTGCAAGCATGATTGCCGATACAGCGGAGTTCGGTATTTTCAGAATGATCGTATCCGACACAGACAAGGCGCTCAGAATCCTCAGCGAAAAGAGCATGGTAAACATCACAAAAGTTGTTGCCGTTAAGATGGAGGATAAGACAGGATCCCTCACAAAGGTTCTCTCCATACTCAAGGATGCAGCAATCAGCGTAGAGTACATGTATGCTTTCGCAGGTGCCGCAGAGCTTGGTGCTTATGTTGTTCTCCGTGTAAATAATGCAGAGGCGGCAGAAAAGCTCCTCAACGCAAACGGAATCAGCACACTTAATGATGAGGACATCGCTTTATAATTCAGAATTAAGATTTATTGACAAACAGGCAGGCTTTACCGTAAAGGTAGGCCTGCCTTTTTTCATTGCGCCGTATTGCAATTTATATCTGTTCTATGTAGAATAATAACCGTAAAATCAATAAATGTGAAAGGGCTGTATCATGCCGAAAAATGTAGTCTGCAAAAAATGCGGAAAAGAATATACAATCAAAGATACAATATTAAAAGTTGATGAAAATTACGTCTGTCCCGCCTGTGCTTTTAACTCCGGTTACAATGCAATTCAGGAGAAATTCGCAAAGAGAGACGAGAAGAGAAAAAATAAAGAGGAGGCAAGAAATGCCGCAGTAGAAGAAAAGCTGCGTACAAGAGGAATGGAACAGAGTTATATATCATTCGTGCTTAAAATAGCAATCGGTGTAATCTGCGCACTTCTTGGCGTAATACTCGGTGAGATGAGGGCTTTAAGTCTCCCTGTTGTCGGACTTATCGTATTCTTCGGTATAGGTCTTGTTCTCTGGGGCGCCATTCCGTATTCCGTCAGAAAGAAAGTCATGGAAAAGCATAATAAGGAGAAATAATCATGAGCACTTATGTCGAGACCGGTTATCCGATTTATGACGGTATGGGAGTTTACCCGGGTCTGCCTGTTCCCACAATTACAAACAGAGAGAAGATAGATGAGGGCGACAGCTGGAACGGGTCTGTGCTGGATATCTACCTCCATGCCGGCACACACTGTGATGCACCATGGCATTTCATGGGCGGTGATGCTCCCATGATGGACGATACAGTCGCCCTGCCCATAGCCAGCTTTATCTTTGAGCATCCTATGCTTATTGACTGTCCTGTCACAGAGAAAAACGGATATATCACCATAGATATGATTAAGAAATATGGAGATGAAATATATGAAGCTGGTGCCTTATTTTTTAATACCCACACATGGCCGAAAAGAGCTGTGAATTTTACAGACTACGGTACAGATTTTGCCGCACTCAGCCCTGAGGCCGCAGAGTGGATAAGAGCGGAACTTTCGAATATCAAAGCTGTCGGAATAGACACATTAAGTATAGAGAATATAGCTCAGGGCAGAACAAACGGATTCCGGGTTCATAAAGCTCTGCTTGACCCCGAAAGAAGCAGTCATACAATTCGTATAATTGAGGATTACAACCCCGAACCTCTCATTGGTAAGAAACTTATCAAAGGATTTGTCGCACCGCTGAGAATTCACGGTGATGCAACCATATGTAATCCGATTTTTGAGATAGAATAAATCAGGAGGCTAATTCCATGAAACTTGCATTTATCGGAACAGGAAAAATAATTGCTGATGCACTTTTTGCAGTTCAGCCTGTCGAAACCATAGATATAACAGCTATATGGGCACGTCCTCACTCAAGGGATAAGGCTGAGAAATTTGCAGAAGAGTTCAATATTCCTGAGGTCTACACAGATTATGCGGAGCTCCTCGAAAATACAGCGGCAGATACTGTTTATATCGGACTTATCAATTCTGCCCACTACCCTTACGCAAAAGAGGCTCTCCTTGCGGGAAAGAACGTAATTCTCGAGAAGCCGTTCACAGGTTTCTATGATCAGACTGTGGAGCTTCAGAAAATTGCCGGGGAAAAAGGGCTCTTTATCTTTGAGGCGGTTACCGTTCTCCACAACGAAATCATGAGCCACATGAAGTCCAATATAGAAAAGCTTGGAAAAATAAAGCTCGTGCTCTGTAATTACTCTCAGTACAGCTCAAGATATGATGAGTATCTTCAGGGTGTTATTCCGCATGCTTTCGATGCAGAGTATTACGGCGGAGCTCTGTTTGATATTAATATCTACAATATTCACTATTGCGTAAATCTTCTCGGTGAGCCTGAGAATGTGCAGTATTATCCGAATCTTGGTCCAAACGGAATCGATACTTCGGGTGCGCTTGTGCTGAGCTATAAAGACTTTACAGCTGTCTGCACAGGAGCAAAAGATACCGACAGCCCGGGTTATGTCACAATTCAGGGAGAAAAGGGCTACATGAGAATTGAGGGTAAGCCGAATATTGCCGATAAGCTCATGGTAACCTATATCGATGAGAATGCTGAGGCAGGCGGAAGAGATGCCGCAGGCAGTGTGATAAGACCGTTTATCACAGAGTATTACACCGCTCCTGAAAAACACCATCGTATGACAGAGGAATTCGAGGACTTTGCAAGAATTGCGGATTCAAAGGACTACGCTTCCGCAAAGATACTGCTTGATGAAACCGTTCAGGTCATGAATGTTCTCGAAAAAGCAAGACTTTCCGCAAATATTATATTCAACAGAGAATAATCATTAGGGCGGAGCTTCGGGAGAAGCTCTGCTTTTCTGTATAAGGGACAGTAACACCCGAAAGATTGCGATTGAACCGTTATGTGAATCTGTGCTATAATATTCAAATCAAAAACTTGGAGAATTGCTATGAAATCAATCAGAGATATATATAAAATCGGAACGGGGCCATCCAGCTCACATACCATGGGACCTGCGGCGGCAGCTGAGATATTCAGGGAAGAAAATCCGAATGCCGATGAGATAAAGGCGGTGCTTTTCGGCTCACTCAGCAAAACAGGGGCAGGCCACGGAACCGACAGAGCTGTTAAGGCTGTTTTCGGAGACAAACCATGTGAGGTTGTTTTCTCAAAGGAAGATCCTGCCGATATGAAGCACCCGAATACCATGGATTTTTATGCTTATAAAAACAGCGAAGAATGTGCTTATATGAGAGTGTACAGCATAGGCGGTGGTGATATAGAAATCGAAGGAAGAGATAATGCTTCATCCCAGAGTCCGGATGAAGATATATATATGGAGAATTCCTTTGCCGAAATAAAGGAGTTCTGTCAGTTCAGATATATAGACCTCGTGCAGTATATTTCCATCAATGAGGGTGATGAAATCTGGGATTACCTTGCGGAAGTATGGAGCGTTATGAAAAAATCCATACATACGGGCCTTGAGAAGGACGGTATTCTTCCGGGAGGTCTTAATATTCAGCGAAAGGCGAAGTTCCTGATGAATCAGCCGCTTGCTACCGACCATCCTGAGGTTATGGAATGCCAGGAAGTCTGTGCCTATGCCTATGCGGTCAGTGAAGAAAATGCGGATAACGGTATAGTTGTAACCGCTCCCACATGCGGAAGCTGCGGAGTTCTTCCTTCCGTACTTTACTATCTCCAGAAAAAGAAGGGCTATGAAGACGGGAAAATCATCAGGGCTCTCGGTGTTGCCGGACTTTTCGGAGAACTTGCCAAAAAGAATGCATCGGTATCAGGTGCCGAGTGCGGATGTCAGGCTGAGATTGGCGTAGCATGCAGCATGACTGCGGCTGCTGCCGGGGTTTTGTTCGGTTATGATATAGACCAGATTGAATATGCCGCAGAAATGGCATTGGAACACCATCTCGGATTAACCTGCGATCCGATATGCGGACTTGTGCAGATTCCTTGCATAGAGAGAAACGCTGTTGCCGCCATGAGAGCAATAAACAGCGCAAACCTCGCCTATTTCCTGACAAGTACAAGAAGAATCAGCTTTGATATGGTTCTGAAAAGTATGTATCAGACCGGACTTGATATGAACCAGAGATACCGCGAAACAAGCGAAGGCGGCCTTGCCAAGGCTTACTCAAGAAGACAGAGTTAAAGACATAAGCGGTTCAATTTTCTGTTTCGGAATAAATCACATAACAACTTGTGAAATTCAGTTGAATTTGTTGATTTTTTACAAATATTTCTTGACTTGGGATAAACTTCTGTTATAATGATATCGAAAGGTTGGGTTTTCACCTCCACGATTCTATTGTTATTTATCTTTAAGTGATTTAGTGTAAAAGGGGTTTAACAAACGAATCAGACCTGTCATCAGCCTGTTAATGAGCTTTCATTGACAGGCTTTTTCTTTTTGTGTTTACAAATTCAAAGTCGGGTTATATAATTTTCTCATATGGTTTAAGGAGGATTATTCACATGCTGTTAATCAAAAACGGAAAAGTTCACGATGCTGTGAACGAAGAGGCTTATGTAGCCGATATTTTAATCAAAGACGGAAAAATAGCAGAGATAGGTGAGAATATTTCCGCAGAAAACTCCGAAACAGTAGATGCCACAGGTCTCGATGTCTGGCCGGGCTTTGTTGAGGCCCACGGACACATCGGTCTTGATGGTTACGGAATGGGATTCGAGGGTATGGATTATAACGAGATAAGCGATCCGTGCACACCACACTTAAGAGGAATAGACGGTATAAAGGCCATGGATCCGGCATTCCGACAGGCGGCGGATGCGGGTGTGACAACAGTATGCGTTGGCCCGGGCAGTGCCAATGTTCTCGGAGGAACCTTTGTTGCCATTAAGACAATAGGCAAGAGAGTGGATAACATGGTTGTAAAGAATCCGACAGCAATGAAGTGTGCTTTCGGTGAAAATCCAAAGAGATGCTACCGTGAAAAGGGAAACATGACCCGAATGACAACCCAGGCAAATCTCAGGAATATGATAGAAAAGACCATAGAGTATAAGGCGAAAAAAGATGCTGCGGGTGATGACATCACAAAGAAGCCGGCTTTCGACCAGAAGCTCGAGGCTCTCATTCCTGTAATTGAGAGAAAGATTCCGCTTAAAGCCCATGCTCATGCCACGGATGATATTTTTGATGCCATCAGAGTAGCAAGGGAATATAACCTGAAACTCACTCTTGAGCATGTTACCGAGGGTCACCTCATTGCAGATGAACTCGCAAAAGAGAAGGATATTCCGATGGCTGTCGGTCCGTCCCTCACAAATGCCAGCAAGATAGAGCTTCGCAACAAAACCTTTGCCACACCGGGAGTTCTTGCAAATGCAGGCTGTCAGGTTTCAATCATCACAGATTCCCCGGTTATTCCTCAGCAGTATCTTCCGCTTTGCGCAGGTCTTGCGGTAAAATCAGGTATGAAGCCATTCGATGCCCTTAAGGCAATTACAATCAATGCCGCAAAGCATAACGGTATTGAGGACAGAGTAGGATCCATCGAAATCGGTAAAGACGGTGACATTGTCATCACAGACGGATGCCCATTTGAGGTTGATACAGAAGTAAAGTATGTTTTCATTGAGGGTAAAAAGGTAAATTCATAAAAATGTCAGTTTTCGGCAGGTTATCCTGCCGATTTCTGTTTCCGCACATTCACAAAATATTCCATTTTCCATGCCTGTGTGGTATAATAACAGCAAAAACATATCGAAAGGATTTTTCAAAAATGGAGATTAAGGAAAGAAAAGACATAGAAGAAAAATATTTATGGGATTTAAGTTCCATGTTTGAGAGTGATGAGGCTTTTGAGAAGGCTCTCGACGATGCAAAGGCATATCTTCCGAGAATTGCTGAATTTGAGGGAGAAATCTCAAAATCTTCAGAAAAGCTTCTTGAATTCTTGCAGCTCGATGATGAAATCGGTATTTTACTCGGCAGGATAATGAACTATGCCCAGAGAAAGTGTGATGAAGACACACGCATAGCCAAATACCAGGATTATTCTGCCAAGGCAATGACTTTTGCGGTATCACTGCAGTCAGCCTGCGCATGGTTTACTCCTGAGATTCTCTCCCTTACAGATGAGCAGATAGAAGCTTTTTATAAGGAGTGCCCTGAACTGGAGCTTTACAGAAGATCTCTTGAAACCGTATTTGCCCAGCGTGGACACACACTCTCGGCAAAGGAGGAACAGCTCCTTGCGGCGGCAGGAGAAATGGCATCTGCCGCAGAGAATATCTATTCCATGTTCGGTGATGCTGATCTGGCTTTTGAGGATGCCACAGACAGCGAGGGAAATACTCATTCCGTTACTCACGGAAGCTATGGTCCTCTCATGATGAGTGCTGACAGAGAGCTTCGCAGGTCAGCTTATGAATCAATGTATAAATCATGCAGACAGTTCAGAAATACCACAGCCGCAACTCTTTCGGCTCAGGTAAAGAGCCTTAAGTTCTATGCTGATGCAAGAAAGTATAATTCTACCCTTGAGGCAGCTCTTTCCGCAACAGAGGTTCCGACAGAGGTTTATACAAATCTCATTGAGGCGGTTCACAGCGGTATGGAGCCTATGTATAAATATGTAAAGCTCCGTAAGAAAATGCTCGGTGTTGATGAGCTTCATTTCTATGATATTTATGCTCCGATGGTCAGCGATGTTGATATGCATTTTACCTATGAAGAGGCGTGCGATATCATAATCAAAGCTCTTGAGCCTATGGGAGAAGAGTATCTCAATATAGTAAAAGAGGGACTTAATTCCCGTTGGATAGATGTCTATGAGAATAAAGGAAAAAGAAGCGGTGCGTATTCCGCAGGCGGTTATGGAATGAATCCTAACATTCTTCTGAATTTCCATGGAACACTCAGTGATGTTTTCACACTTATCCACGAAATGGGGCATTCTCTGCATACTTATCTTTCATCCCATACTCAGCCACCGGTTTATTCCAACTATGTAATCTTTGTTGCTGAGGTTGCATCCACATGTAACGAGGCGCTCCTTATGCAGTACCTCTTAAAGACAACCGAGGATAAGAAGCAGAAGGCATATATTCTCAATCATTTCCTTGAGCAGTTCAAGTCCACACTTTACCGTCAGACAATGTTTGCTGAGTTTGAACTCAAGGTTAATCAGCTGAACGAGGCAGGGGAAGGTGTTACAGCAGATGCCTGCACAGAGATTTATCGTGATCTCCAGAAGCTTTATTTCGGAGATGATATTGTAATTGATGACAATATCGCCCATGAGTGGACACGCATTCCTCATTTCTACTATAACTACTATGTATATCAGTACAGCACAGGTTTTGCTGCAGCCATGGCACTTTCCCAGAGAATACTCACAATGGGTGAGCCGGCTGTTAAGGATTATATCGGCTTCTTAAGCGGAGGATGTTCCAAAAAGCCTATCGACCTGTTAAGAGGTGCAGGTGTTGACATGGCATCTCCTCAGCCTGTACTCGATGCCATTAAGGTATTTGAAGGACTTATAGATGAGTTTGAAAGCTTATCAGAGTAATATAACGGAGGATTTTTTACAATGACAGAAACCCAGAGAATCATCAAAGAGAGAAGTTCAATCAGAGCATACACAGACGAAAAGCTCACAAAGGAACAGATTCAGGCTCTTGTAACAGCAGGACTTCAGGCCCCGACAGCCGCAAACCGTCAGGAACTCCATTTCACGGTTCTTGAGCACGGAAGCGATATACTCACAGAGTTCGAACAGGCTTTCAGAAAGGCTGCCGCACCTGATAAGACAGAAGAAGAGAGAGCTGCCATGAACTGCTTCTATTACAATGCACCGGTTGTAATTATGATTTCCGGTGACAAGGAAAGCACATGGGATGCATGTGACAGCGGAATCGCCGTTGAGAACATTGCTCTCGCTGCCCAGAGCATGGGTCTTGGTAACCTTATTATCGGATGCCTCAGAAGAATTTTCGATACACCTGCCGGTGCAGAGTGGGAAAAGAAACTCTTCCCTGAGAACTACAGATTTGATATTGCCATTGCAGTAGGCCATGCAAACACAACAAAGGTTCCTCATGAGTATGATGAAGAGGCACTGGTAACCTATCTTTGATTCTGACAGGGTAATTTTACAGGATTTTGATAAAATCGAAATATAATACTCAAAACGGGCAGATTAAGTTCTGTCCGTTTTTGTTTAAAATGAAGAAAGTTTTTAATTTATACTAATATTAGTGATGTAATCAATTTTCTGCGGTGATATAATCAGGTCACATTAAGGGAAATACGATTTCCCAAGGGACAAGTAATGTATAAACGAAAGGTTGGATATAATATGGGACTTATTTCAGCAGCAATCGGTTCAGCAAGTGGCGTATTAAGTGATGCCTGGAAAGACTACTTCTACTGTGAAGCAATTCCGAACGATGTTCTCGTTTTAAAGGGAAAGAAAAAGGGCGGTAAGCACGGCGCCGATAACATCATCACAGACGGTTCCGTTATTGCGGTTGCAGACGGACAGTGCATGATTATCGTAGAGCAGGGTAAAGTTGTAGATATCTGCGCAGAGCCGGGTGAGTATAAGTACGATAACTCCACAGAGCCTTCAGTTTTCTCCGGTGACCTCGGCGAGGGAATCAAGGCTACACTCATGAGCATGGGCAAGAGATTCACTTTCGGTGGAATCGCAGCCAACGATCAGAGAATTTACTACTTCAACACAAAAGAGATTATGGGCAACAAGTACGGCACAGCAAATGCGGTACCGTTCAGAGTAGTGGATGCAAACATCGGCCTCGATATGGATATCTCCATAAAGTGCTTCGGTGAGTATTCATACAGAATCACAAACCCGATTCTCTTCTATACAAACGTATGCGGAAATGTTCAGTCAGAATATAAAAAGACTGAAATCGATTCAATGCTCAAGACAGAGCTTCTCACAGCTCTTCAGCCTGCATTTGCAAAAATCAGCGACATGGGCATTCGTTATTCTTCACTTCCGGGTCACACCTACGAGCTCTCCAATACATTAAACGAAGTTCTCTCCGATAAATGGGCAAACCTTCGTGGTATCGAGATTGTCTCCTTCGGTGTAAACAGCGTAAAGGCTGACGAAGAAGATGAGAGAATGATTAAGGAACTCCAGAGAAATGCAACATTCCGTGACCCGACAATGGCAGCCGCTCACCTTGTAGGTGCACAGGCAAACGCAATGCAGGATGCAGCTAAGAACTCTGCAGGTGCCGCAGTTGGTTTCATGGGAATGAACATGGCAGGCGGTGCGGGTATGAACCCACAGAACCTCTATCAGATGGGTGCACAGCAGGCTCAGGTTCAGCAGGCACAGCCACAGATGCCAAAGCAGAATGCGGTTTCAGGCTGGACATGTCCTTCATGTGGTGCTCAGGCAAGCGGAAAATTCTGTCCTGAATGTGGCACAAAGAAGCCTGAAGCAGACGGCGGCTGGGCATGCCCGGGCTGCGGAACAATGAACACAGGCCGTTTCTGCCAGGAGTGCGGAACAAAGAAGCCGGCAGGAGTACCGCAGTACAAGTGTGACAAGTGCGGATGGGTACCGGAGGATCCGAAGAATCCACCTCGTTTCTGCCCTGAGTGCGGCGATCCGTTCGGTGACGAAGATATAGTCTGATATATAATATAATCAGGAGGGGAAATTATGGGATTATTCAGCAAATTCCTTGAGAAAAAGGTATGTGATTTCTGCGGAGAGGAGATTAAACTTCTCGGCAACAGAAAACTTGAAGACGGCAATATGTGTAAGAACTGTGCATCAAAGCTTTCTCCTTGGTTCAGCGAGAGAAGAAGCAGCACAATTGCCGAAATTCAGGAACAGCTCGATTACAGAGAGGCAAACAAAGATAAGGTTGAGGCTTTTAATGTTACAAGAACACTGGGTCTTTCTTCCACAAAGGTTCTCATTGATGAGAATGCCGGTAACTTCATAGTTACAAGTGCAAGAGACTGGAAAAAGGCTAATCCTGATGTTATGAAGTTAAGCGATGTAACAGCCGCCAACCTCATCATCACAGATTCCAAGTCTGAAGTGATGCGCACAGACAAAGACGGCAAGCGTGTAAGCTATATGCCGAAAAGATATGAGTATCGCTATAATTTCACAGTAAAGATTAATGTAAATAATCCTTATTTTAACGAGATCAGCTTCGGCATCGGATCTGCAGAGTGGGAAGAATCCATGAACATCAATTTCAACCCATATAACCATGCAGAGTATGTAAACAAAAAGAATGCCGGTGATGATATTGTCAGAGAGCTCACAATGGCCCGTTCAGAGGCAAGAGCTCAGGTGGTAAGGGAACAGGCACCAAAACAGGCTGTAACATGCCCATGGTGCGGTGCCACAACAACACCGGATGCCAACGGATGCTGCGAATACTGCGGCGGTTCCGTAAACGGTTAAAATCGGTATTAACTGCTGATGCAGTAAATATACAGCAGGTTCTTAAGGTGTGAGCCTGCAAAAAGCATAAACTATATCCTTAAACTAATTACAAAGGAGAAAAACAATCATGACAAAGAAAATCACATCATTGGTGCTTGCTCTTGTAATGCTTTTCAGCCTTACAACAATCATCGCAAGCGCAGAGACAACAGATCCGGCACCTGGTAAATATGTTATTTATTCCATGAGCGAAGGTGACACAACAATCGACAGAGATATGCTCGTTGAGATTGAAATGGACGGTATTTCTCTTACAATCAACGATGACGGCACAGCTGTTATGGACATGGGTGATGGTGACCCAACTACCCTTGCATGGGGCAACGGCGAAATCGGTGATGGCGAAGATGCTTATCCATTAACAGTTGACGGAGATTTCATTTCCTTCGGTGACGATTCCATGAAGTTCACATTCTGCGCAGAGGGTGCTGCTGATACTGCTGCTCCTGCAAAGGATGAGAAGGACGAGAAAGAAGACAAGAAGGAAGACAAGAAAGACGGCGACCTCCCTGCAGAAGACCCTGCAGTTCATGAGGAAGTTACAATCGAAGAGTTCGTAGCTTTAGATCAGGACGACATCTCCTTAAAGTTCAAGGAAGTTGCTTTTGATGACGATCCAAAGTGGGGCTACTATGAGTTCTCTTATGTTCTCAAGAACGGCACAGACAAGAACCTCTCAGTTACAACAGATAACGTTTCCGTAAACGGTATCATGACAGTTTCAGGCGGTATCTGGGAGTCTGTTGATGCAGGAAAGAATGCAAAGAACAACTTCAGACTTTACCTTTCAGACCTCGAGAAGATCGGTGTTGGCACAATCAGAGACCTTACATTCCGTATTGAGGTTAAGGATTCCGACAGCTATGACGAGATTTTAACAACAGATTTCATGACAATCGAGACAAGTGCTTTCGGTACAGCTACAACAGCTGTTGACACAGAGGGCAAGGAGCTCTACAACGACAACGGCGTTAAGATTATCGCTAAGGAAACAGTTCTTCCGGATGACTACAACCTCGGTAAGGTTCCATTCGTCATCGAGAACACAAATGATTACGTAATCTATGTTTCCGATTCCAACACATACATCAACGGTTGGGATGCTACAACATCTCTCTACAAAGAAGTTGCTCCGGGAAAGACAGCTATCTGCACAATGAACATCTATTCAGAGGCTGACGATCTCGATATCGAGACATACGAGGATATCACAGAGCTCGAGTCCGATCTCAACATCTATGAGAACGACGACTGGAAGAAGATTGACACTGTTTCCATCGAGCTTGCAATCGGCAAATAATCAATAACAGCAGATTTCAGTATAAACTTAAATGAGTGAAGATTCCGGCGGGTTTAACCGCCCGCCGGTTCTTAATTAAGAGGGGTGAGCAGTATTGCTCAAAAAGTGTATAATCGGGACCGGAAGGTAATTCGTCTTCTTTAACTCTTACAGAGCCCGTTAACAAGACTGCACAGAGGGGTGAGAAGATGAATCTTCGAACCGCAGTATTACGCACATTATGAAAAAGATTATATGAAACAGTTTATGCTGACTGTCCCTTGGGCCTCACGGAAACGTGGGGCTCAAACTTTTGCTGTTGACTAAGCCTGATATTTTATATATCATTAAGTTACTATAAATATGCAGGAGCAGAACAATGTATAAATATATTCTTTTTGACCTGGACGGAACTCTCACAGATCCGGGAGTCGGAATTACAAACTCGGTTGCATATGCGCTTCATCACTACGGAATAGAAAATACCGATCGCACAGAGCTTTATAAGTTCATAGGCCCACCGCTTAAAGACAGCTTTATGGAGTTCTACGGTTTTCCTGAAGATAAGGCTTATGAGGCCATTGATGTTTATCGTGAGTATTTCCGCTCTAAGGGTATTTATGAAAATGAGCTTTATGACGGTATTGCTGATATGCTCACAAAGATTAAAGAATCGGACAGAAAGATTGCCCTTGCCACAAGCAAACCTCAGGAGTTTGCCGAGATTATCATAGATTATTTCAATCTCAGGGAATATTTCGATTTCATCGCTGGTGCAACCATGGATGAGCAGACCAGAATAAGAAAATCTCAGGTAATAGAGTGGGTGCTTGAGAACATGGAAATTGAAGATAAAGCTGAGGTTCTCATGGTTGGTGACAGAATGCACGATATCGAAGGTGCGAAAGAAAACAGCCTTTCTTCCTGCGGTGTGCTTTACGGTTACGGTGACAGGGAAGAGCTTGAAGCTGCCGGTGCGGACTATATTGTTTCTTCTCCGCAGGAGATACTGACTGTAATATAAATTATGATAAAAAGCTCTCTCCGATTTGTGGAGAGAGCTTTCAGTTTTTATTATAGGCCTATTGCACTCCATAACATGCTGAACGGCATTACCAGTATAAGTGCGGGCATCATATCAACAATTGGCATATCTTTTATCTTGGATACCCTGAAGCCTGCCGCAAGAGTTAATATTCCGCCAAGACCTGATAAGTCAGCAAACATTGTAGGGGTCAGATACGGAGCAAGCAGTTTACCTACAAGGAAAACAGCCATAAGTATTACAACCTGAGGGAAAGGTATTGCCACAGTGGAAATTCCCAGTGTGGATGCAAATACCAGTGCTGTGAAGAAATCCAGAACTGCCTTAGAGAACAGCAGGGAGGGATCTCCGGTCATAGCCTCTGTCAGAACACTGTACCAGCCGAAACCTGAGCAGCAGAACAGCGCAACTATGGTGATATACATATCCATATCAACATTCTCACCGCCGAGGCGGAAAGTCTTAACAAGAAATTTGAAAAAATCTCTCGTGTGTTTTTCAAGGTGAATAAGAGTTCCGATTAAAAGTCCTGTCAGCAAAGCAAGAACCACAGGAGTCATGGAATGAACCTTCACAACGGAATTTATTCCTATTCCCAGTGAGCATACTCCGAAACCCAGGGGGAGTTTATCTTTGATTCTCTGTGGAAGTGCCTTTCCAAGGGGAGCACCCACAAGGCAGCCTAAAAGTACCGCCGCACAGTTTACAAGAACACCTATCGGCATAATCATTCCTCCAAAATATAATTTATTCCGTCTGCGAGTCTTTTGTCGGGGTCAAGAAAGTGATTTCCCGGCACAAGTCGAAATACCGTATTCTCGCAGTTACGATGTATTATTTCACTTATTCTCTCCGTACAGCGCTCAACCTGAGACATACGGAGATTTTTTGTTTTCTTCTCTTTGTCACCGAGGGAAAAGTAAGCTCGGTTTAATTTTGATTTTATCTCATGGCTTTCCGTATATTCCATAAAACTATCAAACCACATGGATCCCGAACAGCTGACAACACCGCTTAAAATATCGGTATTGTATAAACTCCACACAGCAAAAAGACCTGCAAGGCTGTAACCTGCGATGATTTTCTTGTCGGGAAGTTTTCCACATGAGGGTATGAGTTCCGTTAAAAACTTTTCGAGAAAAGCCGGTGCATTTCCTGAAAAATCTTCACCGCCACTGAAAACTTTTTCCGCATACCATGGAGATAAATCCGCATTCCAGTCTATGCCGCCTATGCTGATGAGCATGAAGTCATCACGGTTCACAAGTGAATATACTTTCTCAGCCATGTTCTCATCACCGAGGAGAAATATGGCCGCTTTCGGCTCGGTCGTTTCGCAGTATTTTGTGAGAGTGTAATTGCTCATCACTTTTTCCTTAACTGCCAGAATGCCACCGCACTTGCCGCCGCAACATTCAGGGAATCAACACCATGGTACATGGGAATTTTTACGGTGTAGTCGCATGAGGCTATTGTGCTGTGACTTAATCCGTCGCCCTCTGCACCGAGGACTATGGCGAGTTTTTCTTCTGAATTCAAAGCTTCGTCATCTATGCTGACAGAGTTGTCGGTGAGTGCCATGGCGGAGGTTTTAAATCCCATATTATGCAGAAGTTCCATGCCTTTTTCCGGCCAGAACTTATTATCATCACCGATGTAAGTCCATGGAATCTGGAACACTGTACCCATGGAAACACGCACAGCACGACGGTTATAGGGGTCACAGCAGGTGCGGGTGAGAAGTACGGCATCCATACCGAGTGCCGCCGCAGAGCGGAATATGGCGCCTATATTGGTGGAGTCCACAACATTCTCGAGAACCGCAACACGTTTTGCATCTTTCAGAACTTCTTCGATAGGGCGTGGCTGAGGTCTTTTCATGGCACAGAGAACACCCCTTGTGAGTTCGTAACCGGTAAGTGAAGCAAGAACTTCACGTTCACCTGTATAAACAGGTGTGTCGGGATTAATTGCATTTATTCTGTCAATAATACCGGCCGCCTGACCTTCAATATTCCTGCGCTCGGTTAAAAGTGCGAGGGGAATATATCCGTTATCAAGGGCGGTGCCTATGACCTTTGGACTCTCTGCGATGAATATTCCTTTTTCAGGCTCCAGTTTATTGCGAAGCTGTGCCTCTGTGAGCTTTGAGAAAATATCAAGCTCGGGTATGTTAATATTATCTGTTTCTATAATCATAATTTCACTTCTTCAGTAATTCATGTTTGATATAGGAGAATGTTTTTGCTTCTCCTTCTTCTGCGAGCATTCGGAGACATTTTTCCAGTAACGCATCAGTCTCGGGATGAATAAGGTAATGACCTCTGCCGTGAAGGTAATAATCGTAAGGATCACTGTCCTTATAGTCCTTACCTCGATAGGTTTTGCTGGCGGCTATGCGGTCACATACCATTTCCACAAGGTATTTTGTCGGCATTTTCATGCCACCCATTGGAGCGCCCTCGCCTAAGGTGTAATCTATCCAGTACTCCATGTGATGCTTGTTTCTGCCTTTGTGATGAAGCCATGCAGAGGAATAACCCACGGCTTTTCTCTGGGCGTTATTCGGACTCTGAGTTCCCTGAAAATATTTTGCTCCCGAGAAAAACTCCACAGGGCTTAATTTCGATAAGTCATGAGTAAGTCCCTGAAAGTAAAGTCCGCATTTAAAGCAGTGTATCATTACAAGATTATGGTGATGGGTGATGGTTTTTAGGTGTTTTACGGGATGCCACATAGTCTGTCTCCAATGAAAAAATCTGAGATTATTATAACGATTCAGGGAAAAATGAGCAAGAGAAAAGTCACTCAGCAAAAACAGCAAGGCTCTCACGAAGAAAACCTTGCTGAAAATTTTACGGTATCAGGAATTTCTGAGGAATGCCTTTTTGCTCATCTTGCAAACGGGGCACTGCCAGTCATCCGGCAGTTCCTCGAAATAGAAATCCGGATCATCATATACATATCCGCATACAGAGCAGATGAACGGATCGCTGTCCTTATGAATTTCCGCATGGGCACGTTCTATATGGATAGGAGAATCATCCGGAGCAAAACCACCCATGTTCTCAACATAATATTTGAATGTGAGCGGAGTTCCAACGGATTTGTCACTTCCGCCTGTTACCTTTGCAATAACTATGGTCTGGTCTTCGGCATCGGTGAAGCTTTCTGTTTCACAGAGGAACCAGCAGCATGTGTTTTCCTTGAGTACTGGAACGCCCTCGCTGAGAACTCTGTGTCTTAAGTGGGCAAATTTATCTGTGTGTCTGCCGGAAACAAGGCCAAGAGCACCGATTGCGGCACCGCTTGTCTCCTGAGAGAGAACCGAAATTGTGAAAATTCCTGTTTTTCTGATTCTTTCGCAGGTGTAGGAATCTGAGTTGATGCTAATAGCTACTCTCGGTACAGATCCGTGACCGACTCTTGTCACACTGTTGATAATGCATCCGGACGGACCATGTTCGCCCATTACGCCGATTGCATACATACCGTAGCTGAATGTGTTAAGTACCTGTGGATTCATAAATGCTCCCCCTCTTTCAATAATATATCAAGTATAATCCTAAAATGTAAATATTTCAAGCAAAGCTTATTTTTTAATTCTGTCCCAATATGCTTTGAAAGCCTGTTCGTTTTTATTGTCGCCGTAATGGTAATAAACGGAATTCTTTATTGCATCGGGCAGATATTGCTGACGTACCCAATGATTTTCAAAATCGTGAGGATACTTATAGAACTGTCCCTTGTTCTCAACTTCGTCGCCATCATAATGCTTGTTCTGGAGCTGCCTTGGTATGGGCAAAGCTCCGTTTTTATGAAGGTCGGCAAGAGCGGCATCAATGGCGCCTTCCCCTGAGTTGGATTTCGGAGAGGTAGCCACAAGAATAACGGCATCCGCAAGAGGAATTCTCGCTTCAGGCAAACCTACGGCCTGAGCAATATCCACGCAGGATTTTACTATCGGAATAATCTGAGGATAGGCAAGCCCCACATCTTCACAGGCACAGACCATGAGTCTGCGACAGGCGGAAGGCAGGTCACCGGCATCAAGCAGTCTTGCAAGGTAATGAAGGGCGGCATCGGGGTCAGAACCTCTCATGCTTTTCTGATAGGCGGAAACAATGTCATAGTGTTCATCGCCCTCACGGTCATATCTCATGGCGCTGCGCTGTGTGAGCTGTTCTGCCATTTCCATGGTTATATAAAGTCCGCCCATGCTCTCCTGCTGGTCGGCGGTGAGAACCGTCAGTTCTGCGGCGTTCATGGCTTTACGAACATCTCCGCCACAGGCTGAGGCTATATAATGGGGAACTCCCTCATCAAATACTATTTTTTCTCCGCGTTCTTCGCTGAGTATCTCAAAGGCTCTTTCCACTGCCTGTCCTACATCGGCCGGTTCAACAGCCTTGAATTCAAACACGGTGGAGCGGCTCAGAACCGCATTATAAACATAGAAGTATGGATTTTCCGTGGTGGAAGCAATCAGAGTGATGCTTCCGTTTTCTATGAATTCCAGCAGGGTCTGCTGCTGTTTCTTGTTGAAGTACTGAATCTCATCGAGGTAAAGAAGAACTCCGTTTATGCCGTTCAGGGTATTCACCTGAGCAACGGCGTCTTTTATGTCTGCCGTTGAGGCATTCGTTCCGTTCAGCCTGATAAGAAATTTATTTGTGTTCTTTGCAATTATTGATGCAACTGTGGTTTTGCCGACACCGGAAGGACCGTAGAAAACCATGTTTGGAATTTCTCCGGATTCTATTATTTTTCGTAGTGCCTTGCCTTTTCCGAGTATATGCTTCTGGCCAACCACATCATCCAGAGTCTGCGGACGGATTCTGTCTGCAAGAGGTGCTGCCATAATAATCTCCTTCTTTGTATCATAATTGAAATATTATAGCATTTTATCAGATAAAAGTATATATTTGAATTCTTTACAAAACAGGCGTTATTATTCTAATTAATAAATATTATTGAGGTTAAAATTATGATTTGCCCAAACTGTTCAAAACAGATAAGAGATTCAGCTGCTTTCTGCGAATTCTGCGGAGCAAAAATCGAGGCCCCCGAAGAGCTTTTTGTGGAAAAAACTCTGGCCTATAATCCAATGATTCAGCACAGGGATGCAGATAATCCCGCTCTGCTCATTCTGGAGCAGAACAATATAAGAGTGGTTTCCCTCAGGGGAAGAACAAGGGTTGCTGTCGGAAGAACCGTTTCCGATGGT
>JAUNDK010000081.1:7808-9075 GCA_030526115.1 Clostridia bacterium | reverse complement strand
AGAAAAACGATATAAACAGGGATAAATGGATAGGCGTGGGCGGTCACTTCGAGAAAGAGGAAAGCCCCGAAGACTGCGCCATGCGTGAAGTATATGAGGAGACAGGCCTCACTTTAAAATCCCTTGATTTCCGCGGTATAGTCACCTTTGTTTCAGGCAACGGCATAACGGAGTATATGCACCTTTTCACATCCAAAGATTTCGAGGGTGAGATTAAGGACTGCGACGAGGGCGTTCTCGAGTGGGTTCCGATAGAGAAAATTCCCGAGCTTAACCTGTGGGAGGGGGATAGGATTTTCCTTAAACTCCTCTCGGAGAGGGAAAGTTTCTTCAGCCTTAAGCTCGTCTATGACGGCGGCGACAGGCTTGTGGAATCGGTGTTATACAACTGAAATTCCGCAATTTGTTGTTAATTTTCCAAAAAAACTGCAAAGCCCTTGACATTTTTGTGCAATTAAGCTATATTATAGTTAGTTACAGAACATGTGTAACGTTTATAAGGTTTTTAATGGATTTTTACATAGGAATGGGGCGGTTTTATGTTACCGGTAATCACACTTGCAAGACAGTTCGGATCTCACGGTCACGAAGTCGGAATCAAACTTGCTGAGAAGCTTGGCATTAAGTATTTTGATAAAGAGCTCATCGCCATGGCTGCAAAGCAGAGCGGACTCAGCGAGGAAGTTTTCAATCAGGCAGACGAGAAGGCAGGAAATTCTCTGCTGTACTCAATGGTAATGGGTAATTATCCGTTTGGAACACATTTCACAGGAATGAACGATATGCCTATCAACGATAAGCTGTTCATTTTACAGACAGACCTTATCAAGAAGGCAGCCGAAGAGGGTCCATGCGTAATCATCGGACGCTGCGGAAGCTACATTCTTCGTGATCATCCTAATGTTTTCAAGGTATTCGTTCATGCACCTGCCGATATGAGAGCCGAGTGGGCTGTCGGGACAGGTCAGACAACCGAGAAAAAGGCACATGACTTCATTGCCAAAAAGGATAAGCAGAGAGCTAACTACTACAACTTCTATTCCAACAAGCGCTGGGATGATCTCAACAACTACAACCTGACAATTGACACAGGTGTGTTCTCAGTAGATGAGGCGGTTGATCTGATAATCGAAGCTGTAAAGAAGCTCGACAAATAACTTTGATTAAATCTACTTCTTTCTTTCTTTTTAGGGCCGGAACCAAAAGTTTCGGTCCCCTTTCCTTTTTTTGGGGAAATGAGTATTATGTATTGCGGAATGAGGAATTA
>JAUNDK010000081.1:0-7779 GCA_030526115.1 Clostridia bacterium | reverse complement strand
CCTCATCAGTCACTTCGTGACAGCTTCCCCAGTCTCGGGGAAGCCTAAATAGGAGGTGAGTTTTGTCCTCTATGCCAAAAGCCTTCCCCTTGACCCGGGAGAATTTGTCGTTGCAAGCAACATCGGATGAGGTTATAGGGTGGAGTCTGACTTCCTCGACTCTTCACCTGTGTTTTTATGGTCATTGCTTCGCAATGTCTGTCCTTCTTGGCAGGTTTGCATCTGACTTTCCCTGAGACGCTGTCTCAGACTCTGCAGACTTTTCGAGAAAAGTCTGACAAAAGCTTTATACTTATCATTTATACAAAAAGGAATAACCATGTCAAAAAACAAAACCATACTTTCAATCATAATGGCAGTGCTTGTTCTGCTGTCACTTTCCATGTTAATATACACAAGGCTGAACAGCGATGTAAAGCCCACCGAGGTCACCACCTTCGCAATGGGATCTTACATAAGCCAGACCGTTTACGGTGAGGACGGCGAAACTGCCGCCAAAAACGGAGCCGTTGCTGTGAACCGCCTCGAAGAGCTCATCTCCTGGAAAATCGCAGACAGCGATGTCTACAATATTAATCTTAACGCAGGTAAGGACTGGGTTCAGGTGAGCCCTGCCACAGAGAATATCCTCAATCAGGCGCTCAGTGTGTGTAAGGCAAGCAAAGGTGCCTTCGATATAACCGTTCTGCCCCTCTCAAGATTGTGGGATTTCGATAATTCTCCCACAGCACCACCCTCAGAAGCGGATATTGACAGGTGCAGTGAGTTTGTGGACTACACCGCATTGAGGTACGATGCGAATACATCATCATACAGCTTCAAGTCCTCTGCCTATGCCGTGGATCTGGGTTCCGTCGGCAAAGGTGCCGCATGCGATGCCATAATCGCAGAGTACAAAGCGCTGAATGTGGATGCCGCCATTGTTGCGGTGGGCGGAAGCGTGGGAACCCTTGGCACAAAGAAAAGCGGAAAGTGGAACATAGCTGTCCGTGATCCTGACGGCGGCGATGCCATAGGTGTAATTCAGATGGGCGAGGGCTACTGCTCCACCTCAGGCAGTTACGAGAAAAACTTCGAATATGAGGGCAAGCTCTACCACCATATTCTCGACCCGAAGACAGGCTATCCAAAGCAGACAGATGTAGTCAGTGTGACTATCGTGTGTGATACGGGAGCCGTAAGCGATGCCCTCTCCACAGCCTGTTTCAACCTGGGCTGGGAGGAGTCTCAGGCGGTGCTTGAGCAGTTCGGTGCCGAGGCCATATTCATCTATGATGACGGCACAATAAAGCTCACAGAGGGAATAAGAAATGATTTCAGGCTCACAGAGAGCGGAAAGCTCAAATGCAGAATCGAGGAATAATCATGAAAATCAGAGAAGCTAAAATCACAGACGCAAAAGAGATATGGGAGATTAACAATAAATCCCTCGGCTATGATATAGACCCTGAAACAGTAAGAGAAAAACTGGAAACTGTCCTCGGCAGAGAGTTCTACAAGGTTTTCGTCTGTGTCGATGAGAACGACAAAGCCGTCGGATACATTCAGCTTCAGGACTACGAGACCACCTATTTCGAATCATGCCTCAATGTCCTCGGACTTGCGGTGCTCTCCGAATATCAGGGCAGAGGCGTGGGAAAAATCCTCCTCGAAAGGGCAGAGGACTACGCAAGGCAGAAAAACTTTGCAAGGGTCAGGGTGAACAGCGGAGCCGAGCGCACAGAGGCGCATAAGTTCTACGAACACCTGGGCTATTCCTGCCACAAAATGCAGAAAAATTTTTATAAGGACTTAACATGACAAGAAAAACCTTCAGTAAAAAGGAGCTTGTGATAATCGCTCCCATAATCGTCATACTGCTGGCGGTGGTGATGATAATCAGGTTCACCGCAAAGGACGGAAAATCCGTTGTAATCGAAGTTGACGGAGAAACATATAAAACCGTGGAATTCGGCAAAGTTACGGAACCCATGGATATCGAAGTTCTGGGCAATGATATCACCCTTCATGTGGAGATAACGAAAGACTATGCAAGAGTGCTCTCCTCAGAGTGCCCCGATAAAATCTGCGTGAACATGGGTAAACTCACAAAATCAGGTCAGAGCGCAGTCTGCCTGCCCGCAAAAGTCGTGGTGAAAATCACAGGCGACGGCGAAGATGAAATCGACGGCATCACATAAGGAGTAACATGAAAAATACGGCAAAAAGAACAGCAATAACAGGCATGCTCGGTGCCCTCGCCCTGGTGCTCCAGCTGGCGGAGGGACTTATTCCGCCACTGCCGGGACTTCCACCGGGAGCAAAACCCGGACTTTCCAATATAGTGACCATGTTCTGTGCGGATTTCGTGGGATTTCCCTACGCCATGGGAGTAAGCCTTATAAAGGGAACTTTCGCCATAATGACAAGGGGAGTCACAGCGGGATGCATGAGCCTTGCGGGAGGAATTTTTTCCACCGCCACGGCATGGATACTGTTGAAAAAAACGAAGCTTTCCTTTATGACTGTCGGCATGATATGTGCGTTCATGCACAACCTCGGCCAGTTCTTCGTGGCAATGTATATCACGGGAGTTGGGGTAATCTACTACATTCCCGGAATGCTGATAGTAGGCCTTGTCTCGGGAGCGCTCACAGGCATGCTGTTCGGAATGGGAGAGAGGAGAATTAAGAATTACTGACGATAATCTAAAGTTTTGGTTAAGCTTTTTTAAAAGCTTACAGGTCAAGGACAGAGTCCTTGAGCAGGTCAGATGAAAGCCTGCCATAGCGGAACCCATTGCGAAGCAATGACCGAAAAAACTTAGTCAGAGAGTCGAGAAGAGCGAAGCGAATTCGAGCGAATCTGACGGACCGACTCAGCCAATTCAGAATTGGGAATTCGGAGCTCGGAATTATTTGACATTAAGGCGGACTTTCCCCGTTTGGGAGGGTTCGTCTTTTTCTTTTCAACCTCATCCGTCTCGTATTCGCTTGCGAAACTGGCCACACTTCCCCAAAGGGGAAGGCTTTTTTCAGGCAAACTTTCTCCCCTTGTCAAAAGGCTTCCCCTCTGGGGAAGCTGGCACGACCATCAGGGCGTGACTGATGAGGTTCCCGGAGCAAAGCGACGAGGTCCTGCGAAGCAGGGAATGAGAAGAACAATTCTTAACTCTTAATTCTTAATTCCCATCCCGACTTTGTTAAAACTTTATCAATTTTTTACCATTCCCATATTGCATAATAACACTATAAATGTTAAAATATTTATGTATGTGCAGACAGGAGAAAAAGCCCTGTATGTCGTGAAATTATTATATAATTTAAGTAAGTCTTGTGTGCTGACTTACTTCAGAAAGGAGAACAGCTAAATGGAATTGTCATTCCCGACCAAACCATTTAAAACCCATGGCGGCGCTCACGTTCCCCATCATAAGAACACCGGTGCAATGGCATCCGTAAAAATGCCCATTCCGGAGCAGGTTGTCATAGCCATGAGCCAGCACATCGGTGCCCCTTGCAAGCCACTTGTAAAAAAGGGTGACCATGTGTATGTCGGTCAGAAAATCGGTGATACGGATGCATTCGTAAGTGCACCTATTCACTCCTCCGTCTCAGGTACAGTTACCGAGATAAAGCAGATTATGCTCACAGGCGGACAGATGACCGATGCTGTCGTAATCAAATCAGACGGACTTCAGGAGATGGATCCTGAGATTAAGGCCCCTGAAGAGATTAAGACAAAGGAACAGCTCGTCAAGGCAGCAAGAGATTCCGGTCTCGTAGGTCTTGGAGGTGCCGGCTTCCCGGCTCATGTAAAGCTCAATGTAGGTCCCGATAAGAACATCGATACTCTCATCATCAACGGTGCTGAGTGCGAACCTTATGTAACCTGCGACCACAGAGAGGCCCTCGAGAACGGTCAGAACCTCCTCGAAGGTATCTACAAGATCAAGGAAATCCTCGGTGTTCACAGAGTAATCATTGCCATCGAGAACAACAAGCCCGATGCAATCGAGGCATTAAAGAAGATTGCGGATAACCCTGAGTACGACCCTAACGATGAGGTAAGAGTTCTCGCCCTCAAGTCAATTTACCCACAGGGCGCAGAGAAGGTACTCATTCAGGCATGCACAGGCAGAAAGGTAGAGGCAGGCAAGATTCCTGCAGATGCCGGATGTATCGTTATGAACATCGGTTCCGTATCTTTCCTCAATTCCTACATGAAGAACGGTATTCCGCTCATCTTAAAGAGAATCACAGTTGACGGTTCCGCAATAAAGAACCCGATGAACGTTATAGTTCCCGTAGGTACTCAGATTAAGGATGTTGTGGAGTTCACAGGCGGTTACAAGTCAGAGCCGAGAAAGATTATCATGGGCGGTCCTATGATGGGTGTTGCCATCACAGGTGACGATATCCCTGTTCTCAAGCAGAATAACGGCATACTCTGCTTCGATGCAAAAGAGGCTGCATTAAGAGAGCCTACAGACTGCATTCGCTGCGGTCGCTGTGTTGCGGCTTGCCCGATGAATCTCCTTCCCACAAAGCTCGAGAAATACTCCGAGATGAAAGACCTCGAAATGCTCCAGCAGTTAGATATCATGACATGTATGGAGTGCGGCTGCTGTTCATTCTCCTGCCCTGCAGGTCACAGAATCGTTCAGGCAATCAGACTCGGTAAAGCAGAAATAAGAAAGGCGGGTGCAAAGAAATAATGGAAAAAATGATAGTTTCTTCATCCCCTCATTTTAATACAAAGACCACAACAGCAGGCATTATGCTCGATGTTATCATCGCCATGGTTCCCGCAATGATAGCTTCCGTAATCCTCTACGGCTTCAGAAGTGCGGCTATCATCCTCACATGTGTTGCATCATGTATTTTAAGTGAGTATCTTTCCAGAAAGGTTATGAAGAGAAAGCAGACAGTTCAGGATCTTTCCTGCGTTGTTACAGGCATACTTCTCGCCCTCAACCTTCCTGTTTCCATCAGCCCGGTAATTGCGGCTTTCGGCGGTGTAATCGCCATTGTTGTTATCAAGCAGATGTTCGGCGGTATCGGACAGAACTTCGTAAACCCTGCTTTAACAGCAAGAATCATACTCATGAACTCATTCCCGGCAAAGATGACTGCATGGACAGCACCTTTTGACGGAACAACAACAGCCACACCTCTCGGCATTGTAAACGAGGGAACAGGCGCGGCTCTTCCTTCTTACCTCGATATGTTCCTCGGCAAGACAGGCGGATGCCTGGGTGAAACATGCGCTCTCGCTGTTATCATCGGCGGACTTTACCTCATCGCAAGAAAGGTAATCAGCCCGGTTATTCCTGCGACTTACCTCGCAACAGCGGCTGTGTTCTCACTCCTTCTCGGCAGAGACCCTGTTATGGACCTTCTCTCCGGCGGACTTTTACTCGGTGCTTTCTTCATGGCTACCGACTACACAACAAGCCCGATTCACACAAAGGGCAGAATCATCTTCGCAGTCGGATGCGGTGTTCTCACAATGCTCATCAGAGAGTTCGGCTCACTGCCAGAAGGTGTATCCTACTCAATCGTAATCATGAACATACTCGTTCCTCTCATCGAGAGATTCGTTTCTCCTGTTCCTTTCGGTAAGGTAAAAACTGAAAAGGAGGGCGCAAAGTAATGAAACTCAATGCAAAAACCGTTCTCGTTCCTGCGCTCATCCTCGTATGCATATGCATCGTGGTTTCCGCACTTTTAGGTGTTACAAACAACCTCACAAAGGATAAAATCGCAGAGGTTCAGGCAAAGAATGCCGAGATGGCAAGGGGAGTTGTCCTCCCTGATGCTGAGGCTTTCGAAGAAGTTACAGCAGAAGAAAACGTCTACTATGTGGGCAAAGCGGGCGACAGCGTTGTCGGCTATGTATTCACAACAGCAGGCAAGGGCTACGGCGGTGACGTAGAGGTTATGACAGGTATCTCCACAGACGGAAACATCACAGGTATCTCTATCCTCACTCAGAACGAAACACCGGGTCTCGGCGGCAACTGCACAAAGGAGAGCTTCCAGGAGCAGTACAAGCAGGGCGCACAGACCATCGCAGTAGTCAAGAACCAGGAAGCAGGCGAGGGTCAGATTCAGGCTCTCACAGGCGCAACTATCACATCCCGTGCGGTAACAGATGCCGTAAACGAGGCTGTTGATATGTACAATTCAGTCAAGGAGGGTTAAGTCATGGCTAAAAAGAAAACCCTTGCTCAGGAGTTTACAAAGGGCCTTGTAAAAGAGAACCCTGTTCTCCGACTCATGCTCGGTTGCTGTGCCACCCTCGCGGTTACAACAGCGGCATCCAACGCTATCGGCATGGGCATTGCCACAACATTCGTTCTCGTATGTTCCAACGCGGTTATCTCCATGCTCAGAAACATCATCCCGGACAAAGTTCGAATTCCTGCCTTCATCACAGTTATCGCAGGTTTCGTTACAATTATTCAGTTACTCGTAAAGGCATTTGTTCCAAGCCTTGACACAAGCCTCGGAGTTTTCCTCCCGCTTATCGTTGTTAACTGTATCATCCTCGGCAGAGCTGAGAGCTTTGCTTCAAAGAATAAGGTTATTCCGTCCATCATCGACGGTCTTGGCATGGGCGTAGGCTTCACAGCCGCACTTCTTGCCATGGGTATCATCCGTGAGCTTCTCGGTGCGGGCACAGTATTCGGCTTCCCGATTCTCGCAAACATCATGGATCCTATCGTAATCTTCCTTTTACCTCCGGGCGGATTCTTCGTATTCGGAATTCTCATTGCCATCGCAGGCAAACTCTCTGAAGAGGGCCACGCACCTGAGAAAATGGGTTGCGGATCCTGCCCAATGGCTTCAACATGCACAAAAATTCAGAACGGCGAAAAGGAGGAAGCATAAATGGACGTACTTAAAGGTTTACTGGGAATCTTCCTCGCAGCTATTCTCACAGAGAACTACATTCTCAACAAGTTCCTTGGAATATGCCCGTTCCTCGGCGTTTCCAAGAAGCTCAACACAGCAACAGGCATGAGCCTTGCCGTTACTGTTGTCATGGTTATCGCAACAGCGGTTACATGGCCGATTTTCAACTACATTCTCGTTCCAAACGGACTTGAGTACCTTGAGACCATCGTATTCATTCTCATCATTGCGGCTCTCGTTCAGCTCCTCGAGATTACCCTCAGAAAGTATATGCCACCGCTTTACAATGCCCTCGGTATTTACCTTCCGCTGATTACAACAAACTGTGCTGTTCTCGGTGTTACAATGCTGGTTCTCGACAAGGCGGCGGCAGACCCGAGCTTCGGTTATCTTCAGGCTCTCGTAAACGCTTTCGGTTCCGGTGTCGGATTCCTCGTAGCCATGGTTCTCTTCGCAGGCGTAAGAGAGAGACTCGAGCTCTGCGATGTTCCTAAGTTCATGAAGGGCCTTCCGATTACTCTCGTAGCCGCATCACTTGTAGCCGTTGCATTCTTAGGCTTCGGCGGTCTCGTAGACGGACTTTTATAATAGGGGAGGAGCTTTAATATGAATCCAATTTTACTTGCGGTAATTATCGTTGCGGCAATAGGACTCATCGCAGGCATAGGCCTTGCGGTTGCCTCCGTTGTTATGGCAGTTCCGAAGGATGAAAAGGCAGAGGCCATCGAGGGAGTTCTCCCCGGTGCAAACTGCGGTGCCTGCGGATTTTCCGGTTGTGCTGGCTATGCGGCTGCTCTCTCCAAGGGCGAGGCAAAGGTTGGTCTGTGTTCCCCGGGCGGAGCTGATGTGGCAGATGCCATCGGCGAGATTCTCGGCGTAA
>JAUNDK010000080.1:1562-9076 GCA_030526115.1 Clostridia bacterium | reverse complement strand
CTTTCCACTTCAGGTCACGGCCCAGTTCGTCGGAAAGTAATACTTCTACGGATAAAACACCATCTTCCACAGTTCCGCCTGCAACTTCTTCAAGATCTTCCTCAGGAAGCATTCCTTCTTTAAGTTCCTTGCTTTCCATAATTACATCCTCATAAAGTATTATTTGAATACTATTTCGTCTATTACTATTCTTTTACCTGCAGTAAACAGGTAATAGCTGTTGCATGAGTCACAGTAAACTGCGTCCATGGTTCCGAGATGCATGAATCCTTTGCAATCCGGACACTCGTAATGGAAAATACGATAATGGTTGCCGTATTCTCTGCTCCACTGAATTGCTCGGCCCTGGTCGTCAAATTTTGTAACTCTTTTATTACCTACTATAAAATCGTCAGGCACACGGGTTTCGGTTTCATCAGTTCCGCCTGCAATCTTCTCGAGCTCTTCCTCGGGAAGCATTCCTTCCTTAAGTTCCTTATTTTCCATGGTTTCTCCTCCGAAATACTTATTTGTATCTGATTTCTTCTATGACTTAAGCTCCTGCGCTTATCCGTAACATTATAACGGTAGGCAGCACCCGTCTGTCACCAAATGCTTCGCACTCTGTACGCCTGTATCGGCAGATAACAAAACGGATGCTGTATTCTGTCAGTGATTAAATCTCACGGGCCTTCTTTTCCTGTGTATCGGGCTTAGTGCTGAACATTGCATTGTTGCCCTCGCCGTTACCGAGGCCAAGTAAGCTTTTTCCACCCGCAACTTCTTTGAGTTCATCCTCGGGAAGCATTTCTTTTTTGATTTCCTTGTTCTCCATGATGTATCCTCCTAATTTTATAAGTTATGTTTTTGCTCTGTAATCCGTAAGAATTAAATCTCACGGGCTTTCTTTTCCTGTGTATCAGGCTTTGCAGAGAAGATTATATTGCCGCCGTTACCGTTGTTACCGGTTTCCAGTCCGTTTTTTCCGCCTGCAACTTCTTTGAGTTCCTCCTCAGGAAGCATTCCTTCTTTGAGTTCTTTGTTCTCCATGATGTATCCTCCTTAATCTTTATAGGTCGTTTTTTCTTTTTTGTACTCATCATCGGGTGAGAAGTAGTCATCGCATGGGTCACAGTAAAAATAGCCCCAGGATCCTGCGTGCAGATATCTCTTGCAGTGTGGACATTCATAGTGGAAAGTTACGGTAGAGTATGGATATTCTACCTTCCACTCGATTTCACGGTGCTGGTCATCCCAGGCAACTGCTTCTTTGGCAGTAGACTCATACATGTGCCCAAATGCATCAAAAAGGCCACCGCCCGCAACATCGTCAAGTTCTTCCTCAGAAAGTTTTTTTGTGTTGAGTTCTTTGTTCTCCATAATATGTTCTCCTTTATTTTTTTATCTTTTTTGTTATCACTCTGTAGCTGTCGTGGCCATTGGCAAAGGCCTCATCACACACGTCACAGTAAAGTGCTATCCATGATCCCGAATGCAGAAATCCGGGACAGTGTGGACATTTATAGCGGTAATACTCGATATAACCGTCATTACTCCATTTCCACTCGATCGCACGACCCTGTTCGTCCCACGCAACTTCATCTCTGAGCATCGGTTCAAACACAACATCCAAAAGGCTGCCGCCAGAAACATCGTTAAGCTCTTCCTCAGAAAGCTTTTCTTTATTGAGTTCTTTGTTCTCCATAATTGTATCCTCCTGAGTATTTATCAGTCGTAAACGGCATATTCAGCGGTTCCGACCTTAAAGTAAGTATTGCATGGGTCACAGTAAAGTGCGCCCCAGGATCCTGCGTGCAGAATTCTGTGACAATTCGGACATTCGTAGTGCCACTTCTTTCCATCGTAACTGAAGTGAATTGCGTTGCCGTTTTCGTCACGCTCTTCAACAACAGCCGTTGTGTGGGGGACAGGAGCATAAGCTCCGCCTGTAACTTCTTCGAGAGCTTCATCATGAAGCATGTTCTTTTCTGTATTCATAGTGAAAATCCTCCTTTTATATTTTAATATTCATCGATTACTCTGAATTCATATTGCTTGTCCAAGTCACGCCAATAATCATCACAGGGATCGCAGTAAAGAGCATTTCGTGTACCCCAGTGCATATAGCCGGCACATTTCGGGCACTGGAAATGCCAGATAATTGAGCCTCTTTTCCACTTTATGGGATTCCCGTTGCTGTCATACTGAAGAACCTCAAATGGTAATTCATCCATGTTTACAAGATCATAACCCTCATAACCACCTGAAACTTTTTCGAGAGTCTCTTCATTTATTTTCTCAATGTTTTTGCTGTCCATAAAAATCTCCTTTATCCTGTGATAGATGTACCCGGATCCAGAAACACGTCATAGACCTTGTACTTGTCTAGATCTAACCAGAACCACTTGCTGCATGGGTCACAGTAAAGACATGAGTTCTTGCCCCAGTGCATGATTCCGTTACATTTAGGGCATGCATAATGCCAGACATTGCCATTTGCATCCTGCCATTTAACCGGATATCCGTTCTGGTAGTCTAAGATTCTGATTACCTTGCCGGGATCCATGTCTCCGCCGGAAACATTTCCGAGAATTTCTTCGTCGATTTTTTTGATATTATTGTTCTCCATAATTATTCCTCATAAAAAATTTATTGAACTTTTCCGTTCAGTACATCATAAACCTTGTATTTATCGGTTTCGAGTATGTAATCGCATGGGTCACAGTACAGATAGTCTAAAGTTCCGAAGTGCAGATATCCTCGACACTTCTTACATTCATAATGCCATATATTAACACCGTTTGCTGTTTCCTGATACCATCTGACGGGGCGTCCCTGAGAATCTGTCAGGTCAACATGAACAGTAAGGTCAGCCAATTCAATTATTGTACGAGTACCGCCGGAAACATTTTCGAGGGTTTCATCCTGAATTTTCTTCAGTTTGATTTCTTCCATGATTTATTCTCCTTATATTAAGGTCTTATTCGTTTCATATTTCAGCACGGAATGAACCACGGCCGTCGTAAACATCCCACACAACGTAGTCTTTGTCAAAATAAAACCATTTATCACATGGGTCACAGTAAATATAATCGTGGCTTCCTTCGTGCATAAAGAGCTTGCAAACCGGACATTCATAATGCCAGATGAATTTACCGTCATATGTACGCCAGCGTATCGGACGGTTCAGGTCATCAAACTGAAAAGCATATCCATCCTGATAAACGGGGGAAGGTGCGGAGCGTCCTCCGGAAACATTTTCAAGAGTTTCGTCCTTTATTTTCTCAAGCTTGATTTCATCCATTTTTGCTCACCTCAGATTACCAGTCCGACTGTTTCGTCTTCCTTTTTATCCCATACCACATGCTTTTTTGTGATGTGATACCACTTATCGCATGGGTCGCAATATAATAAACCGAATAAGCCTTCGTGCATTGGTTTCAGGCAGTCGGGACACTGATAGTGCCATACATTCTTTCCGTCGGTTGATCTCCAGCGAACGGGTCGGCCCTGATCATCTGTCAGATCGACCTCATAAGGACCATCGACAGGGGCTACAAAAATACCGCCTGATACGTTTTCAAGGGCTTCTTCGTTTATTTTTTCTAATTTGGTATTATCCATTGTTTTTCCTCCCTTATTGGTCGAACACAGCATATTTTTCTGTGTCCGAGATGTAATTCAGTTTGCAGTAGTCACAGTAAAGAGAGTCCATTGCCGCAAGTTTCATCACTTTACCGCATACAGGGCATTCATAATGCCATGATTTTCCTTTATGTATTCCTGTGTTACTGATCCAGTGAGTGGGGTGGCCCTGACTGTCAAAACTGCTGATTTCAACTATATCTCCGATCAGGTTACAGAGATCTTCGATGCCCGGAGCACCACCCGAAACACTTTCAAGGTCCTCGTCCCGGATTTTTGTGTTGTCCATAAACCAACTCCCCAAAAAGCTTTATTTGTCTTTTCATTAACAATATATCACACGAATATGCATAGAATATGCACACTTTTATACACTTTTTCAAAAAAGTCCCCAAAAATATATAAAATCTACAAAACAGGAGGAGCTTTAAGAGAGTATTCTGTTATTCTCTTACAGAACAGGAGTAAATCAGCGTTTATTTTTCTTGATTTTTTATACACAGAATATATAATAATTGTATCCCATATATTATGGGTAACGGATTTTTCGATTAAGAAAGGACAGTAATTACCATGAAAATAACTTTTATGGGTGCGGGAAGCACAGTATTTGCGCGTAACGTTATCGGTGACTGCATGTGTACAGAAGCTCTCAGAGATTCCGAATTTGCTCTTTATGATATAGACGGTGAGCGTCTTAAAGAGAGTGAGACCATACTCGAAGCCATGAGAAAAGCCAAGGGCGGTTACGGTAAAATCACAACATACCTTGGTGTTGAGAACAGAAAAGAGGCACTCCGTGGTGCAAGCTTCGTTGTTAATGCAATTCAGGTTGGTCTTTACGATCCATGCACAATCATAGACTTCGAGGTTCCAAAGAAGTACGGCCTCAGACAGACTATCGCAGATACCCTCGGCATAGGCGGAATCATGCGCGCCCTCAGAACCATTCCTGTAATGGATGACTTCGCAAGGGATATGGAAGAGGTCTGCCCTGATGCTATTTTCCTCAACTACACAAATCCTATGGCAATGCTCTCCGGTTATATGCAGAGATATACAGGAATCGAGACAGTAGGCCTCTGTCACAGCGTTCAGGTCTGCTCCGAGAATCTCCTCAAGGATTTAGGCATGGAAGATAAGCTCGAGGGAAGAAAAGAGCTCATCGCAGGTATCAACCACATGGGCTGGCTCCTTGATATAAAGGATAAGAACGGCGTGGATCTCTACCCTGAAATCAAGAAGAGAATAGACGCAAAAATCGCTGACCCTGAGTTTAAGGACAAGGTCCGTTATGACTATATCAGAAACTTCGGTTACTACTGCACAGAGTCCAGCGAGCACAACGCAGAGTACAATATGTTCTATATAAAGAAGAACTACCCTGAGCTCATTGAGAAGTTCAATATTCCGCTGGATGAATACCCACGCCGCTGTGTAAATCAGATCGCAAAGTGGAAGGACGAGTACGCAGAAATTCTCGATAAGGGAATCAAGGAGCATACACGCTCAAGAGAGTATGCATCTCACATCATGGAGGCTGTTGTTACAAACAAGCCATACGAGATAGGCGGTAATGTACTTAATAAGAATCATCTCATCACAAACCTTCCTGAAGAGGCCTGCGTTGAGGTACCCTGCCTTGTAAACGGCTACGGAATTCACCCATGCCATGTAGGTGCATTGCCTGTTCAGTGCGCGGCAATGAATATGACAAACATCAATGTTCAGCTTCTTACAATCGAGGCCGCAAGAACACGCAAGAAGAGCTATATCTATCAGGCTGCAATGCTCGACCCACACACAGGCAGTGAACTCAGCATAGATGAAATCAAGAACCTCGTCGATGACCTCATCGAGGCACACGGCGACTGGATGCCAAAGTTTGATTAATGAATAAAGCTTTTGGCGGAGCTTTCCATTAAGCCTGCCGGGAAGATAGTGTTTACCCACAGATAATTCCTCATTTGGGATGGAGGTATAAATGACAGACGAAAAAGTATTTGCCATGAGCGTTGCAAAAGTGTATCCTCTCCTTGTAGCCAAAGCAGAGCGCAAAGGCAGAACAAAAGCCGAGGTTGACGAAGTCACCTGCTGGCTGACAGGTTACACACCGGAACAGCTTACATCTCAGATTGAAAAGGGAGTGAGCTACAGAGAGTTCTTCGATGAAGCTCCTGTGTTTAACCCAAACGCCGAACTGATAAAAGGCGTGGTATGTAAAATCCGTGTGGAAGATATAGAAGATCCCCTCATGAAGAAAATCAGACAGCTCGATAAACTCGTGGATGAACTCGCCAAAGGTAAGGCCATGGAGAAAATTCTGAGAAAGTAAAAGAAAGCACGAACCTCTGCCGTTAAGGCAGGGGTTCTTTTCTGCTCCCAAACAGAGATTCTACGCAATCTAGATTAAATCTTTACGAATGAGTAAATGATTGTTTGCGTTGAAATGAGATAAAAAACCGGAAATCTGAGGAACGGTGTATAATTATACTGTATAAAGAGCTTGGTGGAAACACGGAAAAATCGCACATAATTTATTCAAATATCGGTTGCATATTTATTGATTACAGAGTATAATTAAACTAGCTCTTATTACAAATCTCTCATAAGGAGGAAAAGCGATGAAATTAAAGAAACTATTGGTGGCATTGTTTGCCGCGGTAATGTTTGCGACAATATTACCATTGACAGCTTCTGCCGAAGAGGTAAAGAATAACCCACAGGGAAGTGGATATGCACAGACCCTGAATTCGGGACTGAGCAGTAACGGTGTTGTCTGCAACCTTAAATCCGAATCATGCAGACTGAGTGGTCCAACATCTGACAATGACAAGATGTTCTCACAGTATGTTGATGTTGTATTCGAGAACAATCCGGGTAATGTCACATACGGTACACTGGCAGGTTCCAGATTAAGCGGACCCGATAAGAAGTTCTACAATGCTGTTAAGGCTGAGGCAACAAAAATTGCCAACGGTGAAAGAACAAGCACAATTATCTCAATTCCGCTCTCAAAATTCACAAGCTCCACCACAATCAAAGCTTCTGAGTTTGGATACAGCAGTATAAATGATTATAATGCTCAGGATATCTTTAATGCTTGGTGTGCAAAGTATTTTGATATAGATCTCAGCAAAGTGTATAATGCTCTTGATTTTGACCTTGCCTATGAACTTTACTGGCATGATAAAACTATAGGTGTTAGTTATGACGTTACAGCAGGAAATAATCCGGTTACAAGTATCGGAAAAACTACAATGACACTTAATCCTTCTTATGGTTATAAGTTTTACATGCATGTATCCAAGGATTTCAAAGGAAGTTCCACTTATTCAACAAACCCTAACAAGACCTCTGCCGCAAAGAAAGCCAAGGCAAATGCGGCATCCATAGTTGCAAGTGCATCAGGCTCCGACTATGACAAGATTCAGTATTACTTTAATAAGGTTTCCGGCTTGTCAGAATATAATTATGATGCTGTAAATTATGACTATGATTACGGCAACCCATGGCAGATGATATGGGTATTCGACGGAGATCCAAGCACCAAGGTAGTGTGTGAGGGTTATTCCAAGGCCTTCCAGTATCTCTGCGACAAAACAAAATTTGCAAGCACTAAAACCAGAAGTATACTGGTTACAGGAGATATGAGTTACTATCTAGGTGGCTATGGTCCTCACATGTGGAATGTAGTGCGCATGAATGACGGCAAGAACTACACCATAGATGCCACAAACGGTGTGAGTCTTGTGGATGCTCCGGCCACATCAGGAACAAATGGTGGCTTATACTATACAAGATACAATGTACCTAGCGCAGGATACTACTATTTCACACTTGATAAATATACTCAGGCTGCTTATTCCAGTGCTTCTTACACAATCTCA
>JAUNDK010000080.1:0-1552 GCA_030526115.1 Clostridia bacterium | reverse complement strand
TGGATTAAGGTAAGTAAGCCATCTGCAAAAACAGGTCTTGTATATAACGGAAAAACCCAGATTGGTGTTCCGAGCGGAACAGGTTACACAATTACAGGAAACAAGGCAACAAATGCAGGTACATATACAGCCAAAGTGACCCTTAAGGACGGCTTCAAGTGGTCAGACGGTTCCACATCCAAGACAAGATCAATCACATGGACAATCGCAAAGAAAAAACCGACCGTAAAAGCTCCTACAGCAAAAACCATTGTCTATAACGGATATGCGCGCACTCTTATTAATGCAGGTTCCACAAGTAACGGTACTATGAAATACAGCCTTTCCCAGAGCGGAACTTACAGCACAACCATTCCTAAAAAGACAAATGTCGGTGTTTATAAGGTATGGTATAAGGTTGTGGGTACAACCAACTATGCGGGAACATCACCAAAGTATGTAATCGTTAAAATCAGACCGCAAAAGGCAGTTATTTCAGGATGGGGCAACACAAGCGAAGGTCTGAAAATAAAGTGGAACAAAGTTTCATCTGCAAGCGGATATCAGATTTTCAGAGGAACTACATTAATCAAAACCATTTCCGGTAATTCCACATTCTCTTATGTGGACACAGATACAAAGAATTACGGAAGCGGATCTGCAGTTACATATTATGTCAGAGCTTATTACAAAAACAGCATCGGCACAGCCTACGGACCAAAGTCCAATGCAAGAAGAACATACAGAGTAAAAGCTCCGCTTTCCGTATCCGCAACAGCAGGAAATGGATATATCAGACTCAGTTACACAGAAATGTCAAATGTTGCAGGATATGATATCTATCGTTCCACAAGCAGGACAGGAACATACAGTAAGGTTAAATCCGTTACAGGTACTTCTTATAAGAATACAGGCCTCACAAAGGGAAAGACTTACTATTACAAAATCAAATCCTATATCCGTACAAGCGACAATAAATATACTTCCGCTTACTCAAGTGTAGTTTACGCAACAGTAAAATAATACGTTTTCTCCGCCATGGCTTTCGTGGCGGAGATTTTTCTTGCATTTTCTTCGGTTTTGAATTATAATAATAACAGACATGATATTACCCTGAATTCGAAAATATGTTGAACATTAAGAAATTTCAAATTTAATGTTGACAAAAACGGAATCAGATAGTATAATGTCATCAAGTTAATAAAGTTTATTTAGGCAAAACCGGAGTAATCCGGCGACGCAAAGCTACAGGGGCCACAAAAAAGGTGGTCAGCCAGTTGCCGGCAGTATTGAGACTGCTGTATGTTAATTACAAAGCTTCAGTGTAATTGCAGATTGCGTCGTTTAACAATAGTTAAACGGCAGGATGATCAAAGAATTTAATATCCACAAGGGGGAAAGCCCTATCCGTATAAGAATTGGGAAAAAGTGGAATAATTAGATGGTTAGACAGTCCTGCGATAATTATTTATCGCCAGGGCTGTTTTTATTTTTTATAAAACCATGGAGACCGAAATGAATCCATAATGTACACCGTTTAGGCGGGAGGGTTCAGGAGGAATCCTTTAAATGA
>JAUNDK010000012.1:34953-49852 GCA_030526115.1 Clostridia bacterium | reverse complement strand
GGATATATCATGACAGAGTTTGAGAAGATGACTTCAGGCTTGCCATACGAGCCTTGGGATGAAGAAATATGTAAATTAAGGCATGAGTGCGAGCCGAAAGTATATGAGTATAATATGCTTCCGCCTGAAAGATGGGGTGAGAGGGAAATTCTCATAAAAAATATGCTGGGAAAAACAGGGGAGAACGTAAATATTCTCACTCCGTTTACCTGTGAATACGGCAGGCTTATGGAAGTGGGAGACTGGTTCTTTGCTAACAGAGGTCTTACAGTTCTTGATGCAGGTACAGTAAAGATAGGTAATTTTGTTCAGATGGGACCTAATGTATCACTTTATACCTCAGGTCATCCGATTCATCCGGAGACAAGAAACACATTCATGGAGTATGCAGCTGAAATAGAGATAGGCAATAATGTCTGGCTCGGTGGAAATGTTGTTGTATGCCCCGGAGTGCATATTGGTAATAATGTTGTAGTTGGTGCAGGTTCGGTAGTGACAAAAGACATTCCGGATAATTCTCTTGCAGTCGGAAATCCTGCAAAAGTAATCAGAGAGATTACCGAAGATGATAAGGGGAAGTTTTTCAAGGGGATGAAAATATAAGTTAGAGTCCTGCTTAATCAGCAGGATATTTCTTTATCCGTCGATGATAAATCCTTGAAATTATGTTGAAAAACTATTAGAATAATGAGAGATTTTATAAGAAGTAAGGGATAGATATTTTGAGTAAGAATTTATTTTTCAGATACGGAAAAAGAGTAATTTCCTGCGTTCTGGCGCTCTCATGTTTATCGGGTATTTCGGCATTTGCCGATGAAACAGCATACATACAATCCACAGGTTCAGTCTATGGCAGAACGGTAATAAGCTGGCAGACCGAACCGGGCGCAGAGAGTTATATTGTAGAGAAATCAGACTTCAGCGGAAACAATTATTTTAAGGTTGCTGAGGTGAATGAAACATATTTCACAGATGAAGCCTGCGAAGACGGAATTACCTATTTTTACAGAATAAGCGCAGTGGGAAAAGAAGAGCCTGAATTAAATGATATAACAGAAGAATCTGCATCCGATATTAAAGAAGGCTTTGTTTTCGAGAATAACAGACTCAGTTTTTATTTCAACAATGAGCCTGTGAAAAACAGAACCATATACGGTTTCAGATTTGACAAAGACGGTTTCTATACATCAGGTAATACAGAGCTTGACGGGGTTATTTCCAAGCTTATAGCCGAACATACCACCGAAGAAATGACAGCGTTACAGAAGTTCAATGCGCTGTATCAATGGGTCGGTGAGAATATGTTCTACTGTGGAAGCGAAATTCATGCCGCAGGAGATACCGGCTGGGAGACAGAAACCGCACTTAAAGCCCTTACGGATATGCGCGGTAACTGCTATTATTATGCAGCTCCTGTTGTAATGATAGGCAGAGCGCTTGGTTTTGACTGTAAAGGTGTCTGCGGATTTTTCTTCTATCCGACGAATGATGTTACCGTTCCTCACGGCTGGTGTGAGTTAAAGGATGAGAACGGAAATGTGTTTGTCTGTGATACAGAGATGGAAAATGTTTTCGGCAAAAACCGTGATCTTGAGTGGAATCTGTTTATGACAACTTATGAAGAAGCTCCGTTGCAGTATATGTTCGAAGACGGTGACCCAGACTGGGAACGTTTTGAAGATAAAAAGGAAAGTGAAGAGAGCAGTAAATAACTCTCTTGTTGTTTAAGTGTGGAGGATTTATCATGTCATTTGAATTTAACAGAATAAGCCCTGAAGAAGCAGGTGTAAGTTCATATCAGATACTTGAGTTTTTAAATAAACTTGAAGAAGAAGGCACAGAGATGCATTCCATGATGCTCCTTAAAGGGGACAGCATTTTTGCCGAAGGCTGGTGGAAGCCGTATAACCCAGATACCGAGCACATACTTTTCAGTTTCACCAAGACCCTGACATCAACGGCAATAGGTTTTGCCGTGAACGAGGGTGTCATAAGCCTTGATGATAAACTCGTGGATATATTTCCCGATAAGCTCCCGGAAGTAATTTCGGACAACCTGAAGAAAGCTGACGTACGCAGTCTTCTCACTATGTCCTGCGGTCACAGTAATGAGATAGAAGCTTTCGGCCTGCCTTTCGATGATTTTGTAAAGGCTTTTCTTGCTCATCCGTTTGAACATGAGCCGAATACATACTTCATGTATAACACCGCAGGAACCAACATGCTCTGCGCAATACTCCTGAGAAAAACAGGTGAGAAACTCACAGATTACTTAAAGCCCCGACTTTTTGACAAACTCGGTATGGGCGATGTCTATGTGGCCAATTTACCTAACGGTGTACCATGTGGAGGTGCAGGTGGTTTCCTGAAAACAGAACAGATGGCAAGGTTCATCCGCTTTATCGCTAATCGTGGCACTTGGAACGGAGAGAGACTTCTTTCGCAGTCCTGGTTCGACCTTGCTACCACATATCAGATAGACAACACACCAACTCAGAAAGATCCCGACTGGACAAAGGGCTACGGCTTCCAGTTCTGGTGCTGTGTTCCCGATGGTGTATTTCGTGCAGACGGTGCTTTCGGTCAGTACGGCATAGTTGTGCCCGATAAGGATATGGTATTCATATTCCAGTCTGCTTCAACAACCATGCAGGATACCCTCACAGTATGCTGGAATCATCTTCTGAAATATGTCAGCGATAAGCCTCTCCCCGAAGATAAAGAGGCATATTCCGCATTAAAATATAAACTCGAGAACCTCGAGATTAATCATCCAATAACAAAGAAAAATCCTCAGGCAAAAGACCTTTATGACGGTTTACAGCTTATTCTGAATGAACCTGTAAAAAAAGACCTATCCGAATTTATCGGTGGCTCGGGAATGCTCTTTGCAGAGAACAGACGCAGAACAAAGGATATTAAAACAATATCCTCTCTTACGGTCAGATTCGGAGAAAAAGAGATAGATCTCATCACAGATTTCGGAGAAGTTCTGCCAATCAGCATGAATTCCCATTTCAACAGCTTTGAGTTGAACGGCCATGTTTACGGCGCTGTGGGTACATGGGCAAGTTCAGATACTCTTGAATTCCTTGTGTACTGTGCCTCTGCCGCCAGTGGAACAAGATATCGTCTGAATTTTGGAGAAAAGCCATATCTTACATCAGAGTCAAGCCTTGCCGTGGGTGGACCTCTCGGCGGCGGTGATCCTACAACAATTACATTCACAAAGGGTGAAAACCATGACAGAACTTCTGACTTTACATACTACTTCGGCTCTTGAGAAGATTTTTCCGAATACCGAAAATATTCCTGAATTCAGCTCTTTCTCCGTATTAAAAGGGGAGAAGTTCAGTTTTCAGATTGTTCTTAAATACACTGGTGAAATGTTCACCGAGCTGAAAATAAATACAGAAACAGACCTTCCGTATAATTTATATGTTGTCCGTGATGTTCCCGTAGAGCTTGCCGCACATCTTAACAGAAGTGATGACAGATATATTTCTAAGAATCCGGGTCTTTATCCCGATTTGCTCGAGCCTGTCACAGATAAAACAAAGTTAAGACTTCTGCCGAATCAGAACCGTGTTCTGTGGGTGGAGTTTGATATTCCGGAGAATGCAAACAAAGGAAGCCACACCATAAACATCACAGCCGAAACAGCGGATGCAAAAGCAGAAACTGTGTTCATGCTCGATGTAATTAACGCAAAACTCCCCGAGCAGAAGCTGCTTTATACCCAGTGGTTCCACTGTGACTGTTTAAGTTCTTATTATCATGTTGAACCCATGAGCGAAGCACACTGGTCGCTCATAGAAAACTACATGGAAAACTATGCCGCTTACGGCGGAAACATGATATTAACTCCGATTTTCACGCCTGCTCTCGATACCGAGATAGGTGCTGAAAGACCTACTTTCCAGCTCATCGACATTCACAGGGAAGAAACGGGATACAGCTTTAAATTCGACAAGCTCGAGCGCTTCATGGCTTTGGCAGAGAGTAAGGGTATAACTCATTTCGAGCTTGCCCATCTGTTTACCCAGTGGGGTGCGGAATGCACTCCTAAGATAATTGATGATGAGGGCAATAAGCTCGCAGGCTGGTTCCTCAAAGCCGATTCCGAGGAATACAAAGCGCTAATTATTCCGCTTGTCGCAGAACTTAAAAAGTACCTTAAAAATACAGGCAGATTCGATAACTGTTTCTTCCACATCTCTGATGAGCCGTGTGATGACAATATCGAAAGTTACCGAAAAGCTGCGGCAGTTGTCAAAGATGTTCTCGCTGACTGTAAGGTAATGGATGCCCTCTCAGAGACTAAATTCTGGGAGGAAGGGCTTGTAAAAATACCTGTTGCCGCAAACAATGCCGTTGATAATTTCATAGAAAAAGGTACAGACCCACTGTGGACATATTACTGCTGTGCGCAGGGCAGAGACGGCGTCTCAAACCGCTTCATTGCCATGCCGTCTGTGCGCAACAGACTCATTGGTTTACAGCTTTATAAGTATGCACTTCAGGGTTTCCTTCACTGGGGATATAACTTCTATTACAGCGAGCATTCCGTAAGAATGATTAACCCGTTCCTTACAACTGATACCGATTCATCATTCCCGGCAGGAGATCCCTTCTCCGTTTATCCCGGTGCTGACGGCAGACCAATGCCGAGCATTCGTCAGCTTGTGTTTTTCGATGGACTTCAGGATCTTCGCGCTCTTGAATTACTTGAAACCATTAGCGGTAAATCTCACGAAGAACTTGTATGTGAGCTTGAAAACAGAATAGGAGAGAGTATTTCTTTTAAAAACTTCCCACAGGAAAAAGACAATGTTTTCAGCTCAGAGTGGATGCTTAACATAAGAAAAACAATAAACGAGATGATTGCAGAGTACAGATGAAACAGGAGAACAAATCACTGATTTTTCTTAATTCCTCGGTGTTTCTGTTTGGTCTGGCAGGAATTTTCGCCAAATGGATAAACATTCCTGCCCTCGGAATTACCTTTGGAAGAGTTTTCTTCTCGTCAATTTCTTTGCTTGTCTATCTTATAGCTACAAGACAGAAAATATTAACAGACAGCCGAAAAGATTTCTTAAAACTTGTTTTCTGCGGAATAATATTGGCTGTACACTGGTGGAGTTTTCTCGGCTCGGTGCAGAAATCAAGTGTTGCAACAGGTACAATAACATTCTCATCCTTTCCGCTATTTGTCACTGTATTTGAGGCTATACTCGGAAGAAGAAAAATAAGACTTAATGATTTAATCTTTGCCACGTCGATAATTGTGGGAGTCGCAGTTACCTGTCCTTCGTTCTCTGTGAGTTCAGATGATATGCAGGGCTTTTCCCTCGGATTAATCTCTGCCGTAAGCTATGCGATTCTGACACTATGCAACAAGAACTTCACAGGAAGAATAAACGAGAGCAAAATATCTTTTTACGAACAAAGTTCCGCAATGATATTTCTTCTGCCTATAGTTCTGCTTAACCCGTTTCCGGTTACAGTCAAAGATATCAGCCTGCTTGTTCTGCTTGGTGTTTTCACAACTGCTCTTGCCCACACCATGTTCATTTCGAGCCTGAAAAATGTTTCCGCATCGGTTGCGGGTGTGTGTTCATCCATGGAGACGGTTTACGGAATTCTTTTTGCTTTTGTCCTGCTCGGAGAAGTTCCGTATGTAAGAGAGATAATCGGCGGACTTATAATCATAATCACAGTTACAATAAGACAATATACTATAAAAACAGAATAATATGGAAAAAACAATAAAATCAAATGTAATGCCGAGAGGGGCATTCACAAGGCTGGCGATTACAACCGCTATGCCGATAATGATTCAAAATATTATCTTTACCCTCGTCAGTTCGGCAGATACCATTATGCTTGGCTATGTAAGTCAGGATGCCATGAGCGCTTCTTCACTTGCCAATCAGCTCGCAAACATTATGTTCTGCGCTTTTTACGGACTTACTGCAGGTGCTTCGGTGCTTGCATCACAGTACTGGGGAAAAGGTGACAGGCAGACCATAGAGAAGGTTCTTGGTCTTGCGGTAAGAATAAGCCTTTTTATTTCGGTTTTCTTTTTCGTGATAGCATTCTTTTTCCCGTATGCTACCATGAAGGTGTTCACAAACGAACCGGGAATAATCGCAGAGGGCGTTAAGTACTTAAGGATAAACTCCGTATCCTATATTCTCATTGGATTCTCACAGATTTATCTGTGTGTATTGAGAAGTACAGACAGACTTGTTCTTCCAACGGTGACATATATAGTTTCACTTGTTGTGAATGTTTCGCTCAACGCGACTTTCATATTCGGACTTTTCGGTGCACCGAAGCTCGGTCTTGCCGGTGTAGCCCTCGGCACTGTTGCCGCAAGAGTGGTGGAATTTGCCATCTGCCTGGTGGATTCTCTTCACAACAGGGTTTACAAGTTCAGAATAAAATATGTCTTCGCAAAGTCCGGACTACTCATGAAGGACTTTATGAACCTTGCGGTTCCGTCCCTTGTAAATGATATAGTCTGGAGCCTTGCATGTTCAGCCTACTCTGTAATTATGGGCCACATGGGAAGCGATGCCGTTGCCGCAAATGCAGTTGCAGTCATGGCAGTAAATATTGCCGCCATAGCCTGCCGTGGTTTTGCAAATGCCACAACAATTCTTGTCAGCCGTCCTCTCGGCGAGAACAACAAAGAGGCATCCAAAGTATATTCTCAGCGTATGCTTATTATCACTACAATAGTATCTGTTGCAGGCGGTGCGATACTCATTCTCATCCGCCCGTGGATAGTCGGTTTCTACGCCGAAGGCTCAAAACTGACCGAAGGTGCATTGACACTTCTCAATACCATGCTTTTAATGCAGATCATCCGCCTGATAGGCGAGGGCATAAATACCTGCCTTATCTGTGGCTGTTTCCGCGGTGGCGGAGATTCAAAGTTCGGCATGAAGCTTGATGCCATTTTCATGTGGCTTGTTGCAGTGCCTCTCATGGCAGGAGCGGCATTTGTGCTTAAGCTTCCTGCAATATGGGTTTATCTTGTAATGTGCCTTGACGAGTGGTACAAAATGCCACCGACTTTCGTACACTACTTCAAGTATGAGTGGATGAAAAACATCACAAGAGAAAAAGACGAAATAGCATAAAATTATCCTCCCAAAGTATTGAAAACTCTGGGAGGATTTTCATATTTTATTACTTCTCTTTAGGTTCCTTCATGGTGAGGGAGATTCTGTTTCTTTCTTCATCAACGGAGATAACCCATGTTTTTATGATGTCGCCAACCTTAAGCACATCGCTTGGGTGACGGATAAACTTATTGCTTATCTGGGTGATGTGAACAAGTCCGTCCTGATGAACGCCTATGTCAACAAAAGCACCGAAGTCGGTAACATTTCTTACTGTACCCATAATCTCCATGCCTGCCTTAAGGTCCTTTATGTCCTTGATGTCAGAGCGGAGCATAACCTTCTCAATCTCCTCACGAGGGTCTCTGCCCGGACGCATAAGCTCGGTAATCATATCTTCAAGGGTAGGAATACCGATTCCGATTTCCTCAGCAAGCTTCTCCTTGCCGTAAGCATCAACCTTACCTTTGAGTTCGGCAAAACCACCCTCAGGCATCTTCTTCAGGTTGTAATCGCATGCTTCGAGCATCTTCTTTGCGGCGGCATAGGACTCAGGGTGAACCGCTGTGTTATCGAGAACATTGTCAGATTCGGGAACTCTCAGGAAGCCCGCACACTGCTCAAAAGCCTTAGGACCGAGTTTGCTTACCTTTTTGAGCTCTGAACGGCTGTGGAATTCACCGTTCTCATGTCTGTAGGCTATGATATTCTTTGCAATGGTTTTATTTACACCTGCAACATTCTCCAGGAGGGACTGTGAAGCTGTGTTGAGGTCAACGCCTACTGAGTTAACACAGGCCTCTACAACGCCCTCAAGGGCGGAGGAAAGCTCCTTCTGTGGCATATCGTGCTGATACTGTCCTACACCGATTGCCTTAGGGTCAATCTTTACAAGCTCTGCAAGCGGATCCTGAAGTCTGTGAGCAATGGAAACCGCACTTCTTAATGTAAGGTCAAACTCAGGGAATTCTTCTGCCGCAAGCTTTGAAGCGGAGTAAACTGAAGCACCTGCCTCGCTTACTACCATGTAGTCTATGTCAAGGTGATTATCCTTGATGAGCTTGTCTGTGAAAATCTCTGTTTCTTTTGAAGCTGTACCGTTACCGATTGCGATAAGGGTAACATTGTGCTTTTTGATTAGGGAGAGTATCTTCTTTGCGGCTTCTTCTTCACCCTTCGCACCGTGGGTGATGTAGGCAACACCTGTGTCGAGAACCTTACCTGTGGCATCTACAACCGCAACTTTACAGCCTGTTCTGTATCCCGGGTCAAGACCGATAGTAACTCTGCCTTTTACAGGTGGCTGCATGAGCAGGTTGCGGAGGTTCTCGGAGAATACTTTAATTGCATCTGTTGCGGCTCTGGCTGTGAGTTCATTTCTGACTTCTCTCTCAATGGAAGGGTAAATGAGTCTTCCGTAGGCATCAATGGCGGCTTCCTCAATGCAGTCTCTGCAGGGGGAGTATCCCCTAATATAACTTTCAGAGCAGATTGCCTTGCCTCTCTCATCATCAATAGCAACGCTTACCTTTAAGAAACCTTCTTTCTCGCCACGGTCAATGGCAAGTATTCTGTGGTTTGCGAGCTTCTTAATCGGCTGGCTGAACTCATAGTAATTTCTGTAAACGCTGTCCTCATCCCTGGCGGCTTTTGTGCTTATGGTAGAGTAATTCATTGCAAGGTTTCTCAGTCTGCGACGAATATCCGCATCATCGCTGATAATCTCTGCTATAATATCTTTTGCACCCTGAAGGGCATCTTCAGGTGTATTAACTGCCTTCTCTTCGTTGACATACTCTTCTGCCAGGTCAATTGGATATTTGCCGTTTTTCTTCTGAGCAAGAATTTCCATGGCGAGAGGTTCAAGTCCTTTTTCCTTTGCCATGGAAGCTCTTGTTTTTCTCTTAGGTCTGAATGGGCGGTAAATATCCTCAATTTCAGAAAGAGTTGAAGCCTTGTCGAGCTTTGTGTTTATCTCCTCGGTGAGCTTTTCCTGAGCATCAATGAGGTTTCTTACTTCTTCACGCTTGTCATCAAGGTTGCGAAGATAAGTCAGCCTTTCTGAAATCTGTCTGATGAGCTGATCGTCAAGAGTGCCGTGGGCCTCTTTTCTGTATCGTGCGATGAAAGGGATAGTGTTTCCCTCATCAATAAGCTGAATTAAATTATCTGTCTGCCATTTCTGCAGATTAAACTCTTTACAAAGAGCTGATGAATAGTCTGTCATGGTTTCTCCTTAGTTAAATTTTACTTTCGTTATGATAATATATTCTATAACTTTCGTCAATTCCATTTTGTTGACACAGAGAGTTCATAGGAGTAAAATCAGAGCATACCATTATTATATAAAGGATGTGGAACAATGCTTAATTTTGAACACAATATTCCAACACAGATCTGTTTCGGACAGGGACAGATAGAGATACTCCCTGAGCTTCTTGATTGCTATGGTAAGAATGTTCTTCTTGCTTACGGCGGAGGTTCAATAAAGAAAACAGGTCTTTACGATGAGATTATGGAACTGCTTTCCAATGGTGATTTTAATATCATCGAGCTTTCAGGAATTGAACCAAACCCGAAAATCAGCTCTGTTGAAAAGGGCGTAGACCTTTGCAGAGCAAACGGAGTAGATGTAATTCTCGCAGTTGGCGGAGGGAGTACCATAGACTGCTGTAAAGCCATTGCCTGCGGTGTTTATTATGACGGCAACATGTGGGAGATGGTAGAGAATGCCGAAGGTTTTGATGAGTATCTTCCGATAGTTGATATAGTCACCATTGCCGCAACAGGCTCCGAGTACGATTCCTACGCCGTTATCACAAATCCTGAAACCAACGAGAAGCTTGATGCGCCTTTCTGCTATCCGTCTGTTTCTATATGTGACCCAACTTATACTTTTACAGTACCACCATATCAGACAGCCGCAGGTACAGCCGATATTATGAGCCATATCTTCGAGGGTTATTTCTCCCGTACAGATGATACCGACCTGTTTATCGGTATGAGCGAGACAGTCTTAAAGTCCTGCATTAAGAACCTTCCGATAGTTCTCAATAATCCTGAAGATTATTCCGCAAGAGCAAACCTCATGATGAATGCCACAATAGCATGTTCGGGTATTCCGGAGTATGGAAAAATTCCCTCCGGCTGGGCATGTCATGTAATGGAGCATGAGCTTTCCGCTTACTATGATATAACTCATGGTGCAGGCCTTGCCATGCTCACACCAAAGTGGATGAGATACATAATCGAGAAGGATAATACCGTTGTGCCTCGCTTTGTGAAGTATGCAGAAAATGTATGGGGGATAACAGAGGGAACCGATATGGAGAAATCACTTGCCTCCATAGACAAAACCGAGGAGTTCTTCAGATCTGCAAATCTTCCTATGACCATGGGCGAATTCGGCATAGGTGAGGAGCATTTCTACGACATGGCAAAACATGCCTGCCGCTCAGATCTGCTTGCAGATGCCTATGTTCCGCTTGATGTGGAAGATGTGGTAAATATCTTTAAAGCATGTATATAAAAATTGCATCCGGGAAGTTTTTCAGCTTCCCGGATGTTTCATTTTATGTTGATAAAGTGGAATAATAGTGCTAAAATCTTATTGTATGCAAATATACTGAATCGAGATGAAATTATGATAAATACAATAGTTTTTGATATAGGAAATGTACTTGCGCCTTTCACATGGAGAGAAACCTATGCCGATCTGTTTGATGAAGAAACAGCCGCAAAGGTCGGTGAGGCAACTGTGCTTTATTCCGAAATGTGGGCAGAGCTTGACAAAGGTTCACTTCCTGACGAGGCAATCATCGAGGAGTTTAAAAAGAAAAATCCCGAGGTCGCCGACAAAATCGAAAATGCCGTGTGGGAGATATACAGAAGGATGAATCCTTATTCCTATGCTTCCGACTGGCTCAGAACTCTCAGGGAACAGGGGTATAAAATTTATATACTCTCCAATTACGGAAGAACGGGTTTCAATCTCTCAAAGCCGAGATTCGATTTTCTGAAGTATGCCCACGGCGGAGTAATTTCCTATCAGGTGGAAATAAACAAGCCGGATCCGAGAATTTACATGATACTCTGTCAGAAGTACGGCATCAGCCCTAACGAGGCGATTTTCATTGACGATAACGCCGACAATATCGAGGCGGCGGCAAACTTAGGTTTTAATACAATACTTCATAAGGATGAAGAAACCAGCATAAAGAAATTTGCGGAGTTAGGGGTGGAAATAAAATGAAAGATGAAAAAATAAGCATGGGTGTCTCAGCAAAAACATTCGAGTCAAGAATGAAAAAGCTCATGCGTGAAGATTTACTTAATAACGAATTTAAAGAGGGCGAGTTCCGAGGCAGAATAGCTGACGGAAAGTTCTATATGTTCATCAGTGAGGACGGCCCGAGAAACACCACACCGGTAATGCGTGGTAAATATGACGATAACTCTGTTTCATGGCATTATACCAAGCCGAGGGCATCCTATATTTTTTCAGGAGTGCTGTCTGCAATTTTTCTGATTGTGGCAATTCTTTTCACAGTTTTCAACGGACTGGTCGGTCTTGCGTTTATTCTTCCTGTTCCGTTTATTGTCTCACCATGGTTCCGCAAGGGAAAAGTTGGTGACAGAGCAAAGCTTGAAGCAAAAGTAAGAGAAACGGCAAACAAACTTGCATAAGTCACATTTTTGGACAAAAAGGCGTATATCATGGCTACTCAGATTAAAACAAAATCTCATTCAATGGACATGACTCATGGTCCGTTGCTCGGTAAAATAATCAGATTTGCAATTCCCGTAATGCTTTCCGGCTGTTTGCAGCTTTTGTTCAATGCAGCCGATATGGTGGTTGTCGGTAAGTTTGCAGGACCTACATCCCTGGCGGCTGTCGGATCGACAGGTGCCCTGATAAATCTTGTGGTCGGCCTCTTTATGGGTCTCTCCATAGGTGCCAATGTTCTTGTCGCAAGGTATTACGGCGCAGGCCAGCATAAAGATTTATCCGAAACCGTACACACAGCAATACTTGCCAGTGTAATGTTTGGCTTTGTGCTCATTTTCCTCGGTATAGTAGTGGCAAGACCTATGCTTACTTTAATGGGTACACCTGCCGATGTAATAGATAAATCCGTTCTCTACATGAGAATTTACTTTATCGGCATGCCGTTCATGATGCTCTACAACTACGGTGCATCAATTTTAAGGGCGATAGGTGACACAAAAAGACCGCTCTATTACCTTATCATAGCAGGATTCGTCAATGTAATTCTTAACCTTATTCTGGTTATTGTATTCCACATGGGCGTTGCAGGTGTTGCCATAGCAACAGGTATGTCTCAGGCTGTTTCAGCGGTTCTTGTGGTTATCTGTCTTATCAAAGACGGAGACAAGCCCTACGGCCTCAGGTTATCAGAGCTTAAACTCAACAGACATAAACTTCTCGAGATGCTTAAAATCGGTTTGCCTGCAGGAATTCAGGGCTGTGTTTTCTCTCTGTCCAACATGGTTGTTCAGTCCTCTGTCAATTCCTTTGGTTCAACCGTAATGGCGGGTAACACCGCTGCCGCAAACATAGAGGGCTTTGTATATATGGCAATGAACTCCTTCTATCAGACAGCCATAAGTTTTACAAGCCAGAACTTCGGTGCAAGAAAATATAAGAGAATTAACAGAGTTGCAATATACTGTCAGGTATGTGTTATTATCACAGGTGTGGTTCTTGGTGCCGCAGGATACATTTTTGCAAAGCCATTACTTGGAATTTACACCTCAGACCCTGAAGTTATCGGCTACGGTGTAACAAGAATGTTCTACTGCTGTCTGCCGTATTTTGTCTGCGGTATGATGGATACCTTTGTCGGTATAATGAGAGGCCTCGGTTATTCGGTTCTTCCTATGTTCGTTTCCATAGGTGGTGCCTGTGGACTGAGAATACTCTGGATAACCACAGTGTTCAGTCACTTCAGAACTTTGCAGATGCTATATATTGTCTATATCATTACATGGACAGTAACAATGCTCTGCCACTTTATCAGTTTTATGATAGTCCGTCGCAGATATCCTAAAGAGGATATGCCGGATGTAAAATATAATTAAGGAGAAAAACTATGAAATATAGTCCGGTTATTCCACAGGATGTAACATTCATCCCGGGAATGAAAACAATAATGGCAGATTCTTCAGATTCCTACAATGTAAGCTATACAAAAGATATTGTGTATGCAGAGAGACCCGAAGAGGCGCTCACAGCTCAGCTTCTTACAAGAGAAGGCCCTGATTTTATCACAGGCAATTATCCCGGAAAGAATCCTCTTTTAATCTATGTTCAGGGTTCCGCCTGGCTCGAGCAGAACACTTACAACAGAGTTCCTATGTTTGCGGATTTTGTCCGTGCAGGATACACAGTAGCATCCGTTAAGTACAGAGCTTCCACAAAGGCAAAGTGGCCAGCTTTCCTTCAGGATGTCAAGTCCGCAATAAGATTCTTCCGTGCAAATGCTGAGAAGTACGGCATAGACCCTGAGAGAATTGCAATATGGGGAGATTCCTCAGGCGGTAACACAGCTGCTCTTGTCGCCGCAACAGGGGACATGGAGGAGTTCAAGACAGAAGACAACAAGGAGTACTCTGATGCAGTAATGTGTGCGGTTGATTTCTACGGACCAACAGACTGTGCAAAGATAAATGACGGCCCACGCAACCCAATGTGGACAGAGGACAAGGATAAAATTCCTGAGGATATACTTTTTGGCACATGCATAGTTGACCACCCTGAGGCGGCTCAGCCGGGCAACCCTATTACATACATCTCAAAGGACAGATATCTTCCTCCAATGATGATTGCCCATGGTGACTGGGATGAAATGGTTCCTTTCAATCAGAGTGTAATTCTTTATCAGAGGCTCCTGGAGTGTGGCAAGGTATGCGAGTTTTACAAGGTGGTCGGCGCGGGCCATGGAATTCACCTCTGGACAAAAGAGCTCATGGGTATTACAATAAAGTTCCTTGATGCTTACATGAAATAAGGAGAATATTTACCATGCCAATGTACAGAGTAACTCTCCCGGATATGCACATTGCAAAGAATCGAGCAAGACTTTGCTATGCATACATGAAAACTCCGGGACTTAAAAATTTTTCCGTTTCCATAATTTCAAAGGATGCCCAGGCAAGACTCAGGCCCGGATATATGGAATCGGAGCATATGTATGCAGCAACTTATACCGAGGAGAATGTGCCTGAAACATTCGATGATTTCTGGAATATTTATCGCAAGAACAGAGTGGGAATAACCTGCATGGCTTCTTTTGATGATGCCTATACCATAAAAGTGGGTATGACCCTTATGCCTGAGACTTATGATATTAACCTTGCTCCTGAGAATCAGATTGTTATCGCTACATACTCTCCCGAAGCAGACGAATATATGGACAGCTTCCTGAGATATCTGTATGAAACATATGCATCACTTCTTTAATTGAGCGCAGAAATGCCCGGCCGAAATAATCGGTCGGGCATTTGTCATATCAGTTTAATGCATCGTAAAGAGCCTGCATTGTGTAGTCGCCTACAATACCTGTTGCTTCAAGGTTGTGATCTTCCTGGAAGTTCATAACAGCGGCTTCTGTTGCTTCACCGAAGAAGCCGTCATAGTTATCAGAGAGATAACCGAGGGCATAAAGCATATCCTGAACTTCGATTACTTCCTCATAGCTGCTGCCATAGGTAAGGCCCTCATAGTCGGCATGTTTTTCACCGTC
>JAUNDK010000012.1:0-34943 GCA_030526115.1 Clostridia bacterium | reverse complement strand
TCGCTTTCTTCAGTTTCGCTCTCTGCTTCAGAAGACTCTTCTGCTTTTTTCTCATCCTCAGAGGATTCTTCAGCGTTTTCCTCCTTGCTTTCCTCATCGTCAGGTCCTAAGGTAAGTTCTTCTTCCTCGGTTTCCTTGCTCTTGCTTTCCTCAGGTGCTTCGGAAGTTTCCACACCCTCATAGCTTACGGTAGCGCTGGATTCCTGAGTGAGGGAAGGATAGGCGACAGAGGCGATTTCGGTAGCGGTAAGAATAATTGTGCGTCCCTGCCATGTTGCTGCTTCTGTGCTGATTTCATGAACATTGTCATTCTGAACAGCTTTGAGTCCGGCAAAGTTTTCATCGGACATAATGCTTTTCTTTAATCCAACCGGACAGAATATGAAATCAGGATTTGTAACTCTGAGATTCTCAAAATCATAAGATCCGTTTTCGGAGCCCTTGAATACATTGGTAAGTCCTGCATATTCCATGACTGTGCTTAAAAGATATTCACCTGTAACAGCCTTGCTTTCGGTATCAAAGAGGTAACATGCAGTGGAAATTGTCTTGTTATTCGGAATAATTCTTGAAAGATCGTCAAGAGAAGTGAAAATATTCTGAGCGGAAGTAAGGCCCTTGTTGTAACCGTCTTTTGCACCGCCTAAAACAGAACCAAGCTGAGTGTACATTCTCTCAAAATCAGATCTGGAATCTGCAGGGGAGATGATAACTGTTTTGATTCCTGCCTCGCTGAGCTTGGTAATGTTTGCTTCATCGAGAGAATCTGTGAGAACAACATCTGCTTTCATGTCGATAATTGCATCGATATCATCGGGAGCAATCTTTGTCAATGTCTTGTATTCATCCTGAGTAGCTGTATCAACAACTGCCTTGAGGCTGGTTTCGTAACCTGTTGCAAGAACAGCATCGGCAAGAGAAGCGTCAAGTACAACAGCAGCACTCGGCTTTGAAGAAATGGTAACCTCATTTACGGTTACAGGGTAATTCTGAAGGTCTGCGGCACCTTCTTTGTCAACATCAACAGCCTTGTTGCATCCTGCAAAAGCAGAGGCTATCAGCATGACAGACAGAATAACTGAAATTATTTTTTTCATGGTAAAAATATATCTCCTTTCACATAATAGTGAATATATATGAAATAAAGCCATTTATACGCTCTTATTGTACTATCTGCCGTGTCTGTTTACAAGAAAAAGTAATTTTCCTTGACAAAACATAAATGGAATACTAAAATAATAAAGATTTTATAAATGGAGCATTACTCAAGAGGTCGAAGAGGTCGCACTCGAAATGCGATAGGGCACGATAAGTGTCGCCAGAGTTCAAATCTCTGATGCTCCGCCATAATTTAAAGGTCACGCCTGAATGAAAGCGTGACCTTTGTTTTTTATAATACACTCAGTTTTCTTTGTGTTGCATCATGGTTAATACAATGGGTGAGGGCTGTATTTTTATCAATTATTCCCTTTGCCACCATCTGAATAAGGCTGGTATCCATGGTTCTCATGCCCTGAGCGGCACCTGCCTGAATTGCAGCGTCTATCTGATGGGTTTTACTTTCTCTGATGAGATTTCTTATCGCTGTGTTGCAGAACATGATTTCAAATGCCGGAACCAGCTTCCGTCAACAGAAGGCACCAGCTGCTGGCTGATAACCGCCTGAAGTACCATGGAAAGCTGTAATCTTACCTGTGCCTGCTGATTGGCAGGGAATGAGTCTATGATTCTGTCAACCGTGTTTGCGGCACCTGTGGTGTGCAGAGTGGAGAATAAAAGCTGTCCTGTTTCGGCTGCAGTCATGGCAACGTCAATGGTCTCGTAGTCTCTCATCTCGCCCAGGAAAATAACATCAGGGCTTTCACGCAGTGCACTTCTTAAGGCAGAAAGGTAACTTGGGGAGTCGGAATAAATCTCTCTCTGGCTTACTATGCATTTGTCATGGGAATGGACATATTCAATCGGATCCTCAAGTGTGAGAATATGACCCACACGGTTATGGTTGATTCTGTCGATAAGTGTGGAAACAGTTGTGGATTTACCGCTTCCGGCCTGACCTGTTACAAGCACAATGCCCTGCTTGTAGTTTGTTACTGACATAACCTCTTCAGGTATGCCGATTTCACGATAATCTCTTATACCGAATTTGATTACTCGAATAACAGCGGCAAGAGAACCTCTCTGATGGAATACATTAACACGGAATCTTCCCACACCGCCTATGGCGAAGGAGAAATCGTCATCGGAATCTTCTTTGTCAATTCTCGAAATATCTCTTCTGGCAAGCTGATAAACAGATGCGATAATTTCAGCTGTGTGAGGCGGAAGAAGCTTCCCTTCTTCAGTCATTCTGAGCTGCTGTCCTTTGATTTTGAATGTAAGGGGAAGACCTGCGACAATAAAAATATCGGAGCAGCCCTCATCTATTGCTTTTTTCAGTATCTGTGTAATTTCCATATTTATTCATCCTTGTTATTCCATACCTTTATGGAATCGTTTATTTCCCATATTCCGGTGTTGGTCCATTTGGTTATTGTATATCCGGAATTCGCATCAAGCAGTAATTCGGCTTCAAGCACTCTTGAATCACTTCTGATTTCAAAGTTTATTGTGTTTTTATTCTGAACAGCTCCCTCAGGTAATCCGGAACCGCTTTTTAATGAAGCATCTATTACCGCAAGTTTTTCCTGAGCCATATTTTCCAGCGTATAAAACTCTTCGGTCTCAGTCGCATATTTTTCAGACAGTAACAAATCGGCTCTTGCTGTCTGTGCCGATAACAGAGAGATTACAGCGGCACACACAATTACAACCACGAACAGGAGTGTAACCGAGCCAAGTCTTATTCTGTGGTTATTCACGGCTGTCACCTCCGGACTTCAGGAATTTCTTTACAGTCAGGGAATAAATGTTTTCATTCTCTTTGTTATATGCCGCTATGTTCAGACTTTTTACGGTTCCGACATAAGTTTCACTGAGTGAGATATATGAGCATTCGGGAGTTTTATCTGTAAAGATTTCACTTCCATTGTACCACAGAGTGTAAGAAGTAGTTAAACTTTGGTTACCGCACAGAATTTCGCAGGTTTCTTTGATATCCCCACAGCTCTCATAAATCTCTGCGGTGTTTCTGCACATCTGCACGGCAAGGTTAAGTTCCTCTGCCTTTCTGCTTGTGTTTACGGATTCGGCAAAAACCTTTAACAGCACACATGATATTCCTATGAGTATCAGCGTAAGAATTACCATCTGGAGGGTCTGAGAAAATCTGAATAGATCATCACTTTTTCTTTTATTCATTGCCTGTTCCTCCTTTTAAGGAAAAATAAGCTTTATTTCCGTCAACGGAGAAAATGACAAGTCTGTTTTCACAGGAAACATTCATGTTATGCGCTTCAACAATTCTGAAAAAATCACCTGAAAGGGGAGGGCTGTTTTCGGGTAGATATTCCTCAGTGAGAAATCCGTCATAAATATATATGAGCTTTTTGTAGGAGTTCTCTCCTTTAAGAACTATCATGTCACCTTCCGGTCCTTCTGAAATCTCAAAGTATCTGTCTGAATCAATCGAGGCAAGCTGGCTCTGAATATAAGAAAGTTCGGCTCTGATGTTTTCGTTGTTGTTCTTGTTTTTGGTAACTTTTGCAAACAGCTTTGAGCCTATCACAATCATGGTGAGAACAGAAATAATCAGGAACATATAGGTGATAAGCTGAAACAGGGAAGTATCCGAAAATCTCATTCTGGTTTTATTCATTTTATTGTCCTTTGATAAGCACGGTAACATCAGGCATCAGATTACTGGAGTATGCTTCGTAACTGACTATATAATCTTCATGATTCAATGTCAGGCCGTAATGTTCTTCAAGATAATCAAGCCCGGAAGGGTACATTCCTTCTACTGAATAGCACTGAACGGCACTTCTTATAACCGCATCTTTAACAGACTCCGTGCTTTGGGCTATGGTATCTTCTGAAACCATGCCGATAATATAGGTGATAAGGAAAATCACCAAAGCGAAAATAACGATAAAAATTACCGCTTTCCGGTTTCTTTTTCTTCTTGTACGCCTTACGGCTTCTTTAATGTAATTTTTTTCTTCCATAATTTATCCTATGGCGCCGAGCATTCCGGCTAGTGGCAACATGATACTCATAAGAGTAACACCTACGATAATTGTGAGAAAACCTGTGAGAACAGGCTCAACTGTGGAGATAAGTCTGTCGATACTGTCCTCTGCTTCAAGTTCGGTTTCTTCAGCGAGTTTCACAAGCATGGAATCAAGCTTGCCGCTTCTTGATGCACTGATAAGCATTCTGCCATACAGAGGGTCATAGATTCTGCTCTCGAAAAGAGCTTCCGCAAGGCTTTTGCCGACTATCATTTCCTTATATGCGCTGCCGAGCTCATTTTTCAGTTCATTGTGGGTAACACCGGTTAATGCCTCGGACATTGCTGTGTCGGTGTCCATGCCGCTGGCAATGAATGTTGATAACATATCGGTAAATCTTGCCACTGACAGTTTCTTGCTTATTGGTGAAAGTATAGGAGCTTTCTCCATCAGTCGGTCAAGCTTTTCTTTTCCTTTTTCTGTGCGGTAAGCAAGCAGAGAGCATACGGTTACCGCACATACCAGCAGAGTGAATACAAGGCTTATAATGCTTATTACTTTCGCAATTCCTATGTATCTGAAAGAGGAGGAGGCAAGGCTTCCGGAAAGGCTTTTATATACATTTCCGAACACCGGCATAACAAGAACATTCATTATTATCAGAACCGCACACATCATTAAAAGAAGAATTATCGGATAGGTGAGACAGCTCTTCAGCTTTTTCTTCATGGCGTCGGAACGTCTGTAATATGCACTGAGGTTCTTCATGACCTGTTCAAGTTTACCTGACTGCTCTCCGGCGATAATCATGTCAGCGGCATACTGAGGGAAAACACCGCTTTCTTTAACACTCTGAGAGAAAGAACTTCCGATAATCATCGATTTGTTAAGTTCTTTTAATACCGCAAGATATATCTCATCGTGAATGTCGGCGGCATCATCCGCAAGCAGACTTACAGCCTCATCAGGTGTAATTCCCGCACCGAGCATCATGGCAATATTCTCGCAGAAAATACTTATGGAAAGTGAATTCAGTTCAGCCATAAAATCATCCTTTTCTATTAATATACAGAGCGTGTTGTGTATAAGGTTCCGTCAACAAGCTCATCGGAATCTGCACCGGCAGAAGCCATGGTAATGTCAATTCTGTTCCATACATCAGATGAAAGTTCAATCTCAACGGTCAGCCATCCCGAACCGTCAATATAAAGTCGGTTCCATGCGTGATAAATGCAGTCATCGGTGAAATATCCTTTGATAAGCTGGCATGGAATATCTCTTGATCTTAACATTGCACAGGCAAGAGCGGCATAATCATAACATATACCTTTTCCTGTTCTGAGGGTTTCGTCAGGGTTGGGGAGATATCCGGAGCTTACGGTTTCCGCCTTGTCATAATCATAAGTGATATTGTCGCACAGATAAGCATAGACATCAGATACAAAAGAAATGCTGTCCTCAGCGTTATTGTCGAGGGTTTCCGCAAGTTTAACGCATTCGCTGGACTTGCTGTAATTTACAGTCTGGTTAGGTCTGATAAAGGGTTCGAAAACCGTATCCATCTGAACCTCTATTTCTTTTGTCCAGCAGGTACCGTACTCGTTTCCGCCTGTGTTTTCCCTGAGCTTGAGGGTGTACATTCCATCTCCGAGAGGAAAGGTGAATATATTCACACTTCCGTCACCGGGAAGATCATAGGTATAGGTTTCATTTCCCATTAGTGAGAGCTGAAATTTCAGCCTTTTGTCCGAATCTGCTTTTACGCCGATATAACCGCAGTTCAGATGAGAAAGATCTATGCTGCCGTAGGTCATTTCTTCCGCATGTTCATCGCAGAAAACCGAGTCATAGAATATTGCGGTACCGTCGGAGGATTTCAGAGAGGCGATATTAAGTTCTTTATTGCCCGAACATCCGTAAAAAGTAAGAAGGAGGAAAACCGAAACAAGAAACATAATGAATTTCTTTTTCATTGGCAAACCTCCTTTAAAGTGCTGAATCATATACTGCAATTATACATTAGCATTGTGATAATTACAAGAACAGATAACTGAAATATGAAAATGGGCCGAAGAAAAAACATTCTTCAAGCCCATTAAATATCAAACTATCAGACAGGGTGATTTCTCACCCATCACTGCTTTTACAGGTTCGTTTACACCACGGGTAACCATCTCTTCAACGGCAGAGCCTGTGTAAAACGCCATGTGCTGAGTCATAACCACATTTGGGAACTGTCTAAGATAAGCCATGTCTCTGTTGCTTATTATGTCATTCACACGGGATTTGTGATAAATATCGGTTTCGCCGTCAAAAACATCTGTTGCCAGAGCCCCGATTTTCTCACTTTCAATACCCTTAATAAGGCACGAAACATCCATAAGTTCACCTCTTGCGGTGTTCACAAGTACAACTCCGTCTTTCATTTTTGAAAGTGTATAGGAGTTTACCATTTTTGCACTTTCGCTTGTAAGAGGAATGTGATAGCTGATCATATCGGAGTTTGCATATAAATCATCAAGGCTGACATATTCAGCGTACTCAGCTGCTTTAGGGTTTCTGTAAACATCGTATGCAAGTACCTTTGCGCCGAAACTTTTTAGTCTCTTTATAACCTCATATCCTATTTTACCGGTTCCCACAACACCTACTGTCATAGAAGAAAGAGTTCTGCCCTGAAGTCCTCCGAGGGAAAAATCATTGACATTCTGACGGTAAACAGCGGGTTTGTATTTTCTCAGTGCGACAAGCATAAGCATAAGCGTAAAATCAGCTACGCTGTCAGGGGAGTAATGAACATTACATACATGTATCCCCAGTTCCTTTGCAGCGTTAATATCTATGTGATTGTAGCCTATTGTTCTGGTGGAAATACATTTCACTCCTGTTTCCTTTGCCTTTTTCAGCAGTTTTCTGTCCCACCTGGTCATGCCGAGGGTAGAGATAATCTCACAGCCCTCTGCAAGACTTATATTATCTTCGGTAAGAATATCCGAATTTGTTGTTATTTCAAGATTCTCATTTTCAAGTTTGGCGAATGTGGATAATTCATCGCCTCTGACTTCAAAAGCATATAGTTTCATGATGAAACCTCCGGGGTCTTTATTTCTCGATTCCAATTAAAACAGCATGAAATCTCTATGTCAACGCCTAAGATAAAGTTTGTGAAAAGTGCACTTGCAGGGTTTAAAAGCAAAAAACTTTAAAGTCATAAAGGAATTTGTGGGTTATAAATAATATGCTGAGAATATTTTGTGTGAAATGATATTTTTGGAATTTTAATGCAGATACATCTTTATTACAATACATATAAAAATATATTGCAAAAGACAATTTATAATACTATACTTATTCACAGCTAATTAAATATGAGGAGAGTGCATTGTTTTGGAAGCTGTAAAGCAGAAGAAAATAATAATTACAAGGGACAGGGAGTTTTACAGAACTCTCATCAGACTTGCCATACCGATAGGCCTTCAGTATCTCATAACTTTTCTGGTTGGTTTTGCTGATAATCTGATGATAGGCCGCCTTGGTGATGCAGCCATATCAGGTGTATACATGGGCAATCAGATGCAGACCATAGTTCAGCTTTTCAGTGGCGGTGTAGAGGGTGCAATTCTGATTCTTGCGGCCCAGTACTGGGGAAGAAAAGACACTGGAAGTATAAAGAAAATAATAGCGGTCGGTGTAAAGTTTGCGGTTATGTTCGGCATGATTCTTACTGTCGGAGTAAGTGTTTTTCCACAGTACATCATGCGTTTCCTGACAAATGATGCGGACGTTATCTCAGAAGGCGTGGTTTACCTCAGAATAATCGGTATATCATACATCTTTTTCTGTATATCTCAGGTGTTTATCGCATCTATGAGAAGTGTGGAAACAGCAAAAATCGGTCTGTATATTTCCATAATGACCCTGTTTGTAAATGTCGGACTTAACTATATGCTTATCTTCGGTGTCGGTAATGTTATACCGGCCATGGGTGTAGCCGGTGCTGCTCTTGCAACACTCATTTCAAGAATATGTGAAATGCTTGTTTCCACCGGATATGTGTTCCTTGTTGATAAAAAACTGAAGCTCAGGTTGAGAGATCTGCTTCCGACAGACAGAACCATGCTCAAAGATTTCATCCGTTACGGTCTGCCGATTATCGGCGGTCAGGTGATCTGGGGTGTAAATATGATAGGTCAGTCCATGATACTCGGAAGATTTTCCGCTGCGGTCATTTCAGCCGCAAGCATTTCCGGCACTCTGAACAATCTCATATATGTCTGGATGAACGGCATTTCCAATGCCATAGGAATTATTACCGGTAAGACAGTGGGTGCAGGTCAGTATGAAAAAATGAAAGAATACGCAAGAACCACACAGATTATTTTCCTTACGGTAGGCGTAATATCAGGTATTGCGGTATTCTTCCTGAAAACTCCGTTTATCGGTCTGTATTCCGTTACACCTGAAGCAGTTAAGTACTCAGTCCAGTTCTGTAACGTGCTTTCCGTAACAATAGTCGGTACATGTTATCAGGCTGCTTCACTTTTCGGTCTTGTAAAATCCGGCGGAGACATCAGCTTTGTGTTCAAAAACGATACAATATTTGTTCTCTGCGTTGTGCTGCCGTCAGCTCTTATTGCATGGAAGCTAGGCGCCGCTGCATGGATAGTATTCGCCTGCCTCAAGTGCGATCAGATATTAAAATGTATAGTTGCTTTCTTTAAAATCAGGTCCTACAACTGGATGAAAAATCTCACAAGAGATAATCCTGAAGCAGAAGCGTAACATATTTATTATCAATGACCTCGAGATTAATTTCCCGAGGTCATATTTTTCATAAAATTGATGTTGATATTTTGATTGTAATAGGATATTATATGCACAGCTTAACAGAAAGAGGTTTTTTCTTGAAAAAACAGAATAGATTAAGAGGTCCGATTCTGCTTGCCATTACGGCATTTATCTGGGGAACATCCTTTGTAGCTCAGAGTATAGGTATGGATTATATCGAGCCGTTTACCTTTACAGCAGCAAGGTCATTTGTAGGCAGTCTTGTACTTATCCCGGTTATACTTGTTCTGAAATGGAAGAAAGTAATCGGGAAAGAAGGCAACTGGCTCAAGGGTGGAATCATCTGTGGTGTTTTCCTGTTCTTTGCCAGTGTCTGTCAGCAGTTTGGTATATTATATACCAGTGCGGGTGAAGCAGGGTTTCTCACTGCTCTTTACATAGTAATTGTGCCTGTTCTTGGCATATTCATGGGGAAGAGAGCGGGAGCCAAAGTATGGATTGCTGTTGCCGTATCTCTTGTGGGTGCTTTTCTTCTGAGTGTAAAAGACGGCTTTGAAGTAAGCCGTGGTGTATGGTGGCTTCTTGCCTGTGCTGTGTTGTTCTCATTCCACATACTGGTGTGTGATAAATACGGTTCAGAGGCAAACCCTGTCAAAGTCAGCTGTGTACAGTTCTTCACATGCGGTGTACTTTCACTGATCTTTGCACTTGTTCTTGAAACTCCTACGGTTTATGCGGTTTCAGATGCAATTGTTCCCATATTATACTGTGGAGTAATGAGCAGCGGTGTGGCCTATACACTTCAGATAGTCGGTCAGAGATACACTCAGCCGACGGTAGCTTCACTTATTTTAAGTCTCGAGTCGGTGTTCTCGGCTCTTGCAGGTTGGATTATCCTTAACGAAGTATTATCAACAAAACAGTTAATCGGTTGTGTGCTGGTATTCACAGCGGTGGTTCTGGCACAGCTCCCCGCAAAACTGAAAAGAGGTTAATTATGAATATTATCAAAGTAAAGAATTACGAAGATCTTTCAAGAGTGGCTGCTGACATCATTGCAGAACAGATTAAAACAAAGCCCGATTCCGTTTTAGGTCTCGCCACAGGATCATCACCTATCGGAACATACGAGAATCTTGTTGCCGATTGCAAAGCAGGAGAAATCAGTTTTAAAGATGTTAAAACAGTAAATCTTGATGAGTACAGCGGACTCAGCGGTGACAACGTAAATTCCTATCGCTACTTTATGAATTACAATCTTTTTGATAAGGTAGATATCGATAAGAACAACACTCATGTTCCTAACGGAACAGGCGACAGCGTAGAGGAGAGTAAGGCCTACGAAAATCTGGTGGCATCAATGGGCTATGCGGATTTACAGCTTCTCGGTATAGGAAACAACGGTCATATCGGTTTTAATGAGCCATGCGATGATTTTCCTGCAGCAACTCACAGTGTAGATCTCACAGAAAGCACAATTCAGGCAAATTCACGTCTTTTTGACAGCATCGACGAGGTTCCGAGAAAAGCAATCACAATGGGTATAGGAACTATAATGAAGGCTAAAAAGATTCTTCTCATTGCAGGAGAGGGAAAAGCCGATATCGTTGAAAAGAGCGTATACGGCAAGGTAATACCTCAGGTTCCGGCTTCTGTACTTCAGCTTCATCCAGATGTAACAGTTGTCTATATCCCGTAAAATATCCGATAAAACAAAAATCCGGCAGACAAAAGTCTGCCGGAAATTTTTATGTTCTCTTTACATAAGTTGTGCTCATGTAGCCTGTTTTGCCATTGGAAAGTTTTACCCTGTACCAGCTCTTGTTATAGAATCTGATAATGGTAACCTTTGTTCCGCTGGCGTAAACATTATATACAACAGATGATGATGTGGAAGGCTTGCTTCTTACATTAACCTGCCAGCCTGTTGTCTTTGCAGGAACACTTACTGAAACATATGGGCTCTTTACCCAACCCCAGTTTCCGTCATAAAGTGTAACTCTGAGCCAGCCACTGTATGAGGCTGTGTTTGTTACAATAACCTTTGTGCCCTTTGCAAGGGTTTTCTTTACAGCAGAGCTGGAAGACGGGCTCTTTCTCATGCTTAAGCTTGTGGTTGTTGTTCCCTTTAATGTTGTAGTTGCCTTTTTGAGATAAGGAGCAGGAACCCAGCCTCTGTGTCCGCTGTTTGCAGTAACATACATCCAGTAGCCGTTGTTACTGAGCTTGATGCAGGTTACACCGGCTCCGAGTGCAAGGGTTTTAACAGCTGTTGAAGATGAACTTGCCTTACTTCTTAATATACATTTTCTGTTTGTCTTTGCATAGTAAGGACTGATTGGAACAGCTTTCAGGTAAGATGCGTAAATATAACCTACTGTGCCATCAGAGAGCTTGACTTTGTACCAGCTCTTGGATGTTGTTTTATCAGTAATTGTTACGGAACTGCCACTTGCAAGAACCTTAATGGAAGCTGAACTTGCGGATGCTGCTTTTCTTACATAAACAGCACTTGTTGTTTTTGCTGGAATTGCAACCGGAATCGGAGTAGGTGAGGGCTTTGGTGTAGGTGTTGCATTCGGATTTGTCTTTGAAAGATAAGTTGAAGAACAATAACCTACTGTGCCGTCGGAAAGCTTGACCTTATACCATGAAACATTGCTTCTGTTTGTAACGGTAACTTTTGTTCCGTAAGGAAGGGTTTTGATAGGAGTACCGTAGTTGGGGCTCTGTCTGAGGATAAGTCCTGACTGAGCTGTAACATAATATGTAACGCTGCAGTTGTCGGATGTTGAACCGTTCTCGTCAACAATACCGCCACCCTGAGTGTAACCCTGTGGTGTCGGGTTTGGAATACCGGATGATGAGAATGTGTATTTTACACCGTCAATGTTGAGGGTCTTGCTTACAACATACTCACCGTTCTGGTAGTAATATACATGACCGTTGAACTTATACCAGCCGTTTGTGGGATACTCAACATTTTTGAGCTTACCCCAGGATACCCATCCACGGCTTGAAACCTTGGAATAAATCATATTTACACCCGGTTCTGAGTTATCAACCGCGTTTCCGTTACCTACGTAAATACCTACGTGGTCACAGTTAGGGTAGAAAATCAGAAGTCCGTGAGTTCTCGGAAGAGTGCTTATCGGGCCTGTGGCTACACAGTAGTCATACTGGCTCTGAGCTCCTCTTGGCCAGTTCCAGTTTGCTGTCGGAGTATAGGATGGAGAAGCGGCTGCCTCATTTTCATCCCAGCAAAGGTAAGCGTAGATAAGACCGGAACAGTCAGACATTCTTTTTCCGCTGCTGCTGAGCTGACCCCATGATCCGTAATTATAAAGCCATCCGTCTGCGTAGGCTTTAAGTCCGAATTCCGCAAGTCCGAGACCTGTTCTTTTGGTCTGAGCATCTGCAGTAATTGATACTTCCGGTGTAATTACACACATAAGCATAATCACCAATGTGAGCAGAGCTGAGAGAATTCTTTTTGCTGTTTTTCTGTTGTTCATTCGCATTCATCCTTTCTCTGTAAATTCAAAATATTTATTCAATGTTTTTACTTGCAATGTATGATAATCCGCCCGAAGGAGCGAGTATCAGATAATAGTTTTCATTTGATTTGTTTAAAATATATACAACTGTACCGGACTGAACTTTTCCGAGGGAATCGGATTTTTTGTCAGGAGAGCAGTAAAGCTTTGAATCCTCTTTTACTGTGGCTTTTTCAAATATACTGTCCTCATTACCGGATATTGTATAATCCCTGATGTATCCGCTGAAATCTCCGAGATTTACTTTGAACCACACTCCGGAAGATCCCGTAACCTGCAAACTTACGTCTTTTGTAAGAACTCCGAGAATAGGGGAGTTCTCATCTGGTTCAATTCTCAGATTTGCATCGGTAAGCATATATCCGCTTTCGGGAATATCGAGAATAACCGATTTAAAAGGTGATACGTGATAGTTCTGAAGTCTGCTTTCCGGAACAAATCCGGTTTTTCCGAGTTCTGTTTCAATCAGACATACACCGTTGCCGAAAGTTCCGAGCAGGGTAATCTCCTGTTTTCCTCCGATATAACCTAAAGCTTCGGTAAAACCGGTGTTTGCGTATATACCGGTTGCGGTTTTTGTCACTCTCTTGATATTGGTTGGAGTGTCCGGTAATCCCGGTGAACTGTATTTTTTCTCGGTCTGTTCCGAAGTGCACAGCTTAAGGTTTTCTTCGGTTATGAATCCTTCCTTACCCCATGGAGTTTTCACCTTGTGGTAACCGGTTTTGTCAGCCGGCCATACCTCAAGACTTATACCCTTTGAAAGAACTGCGCTGTAAGAAGCTGAGTCTTCGGATTCAGATAACAGTCTTGTCTCTGTGGTAAGTGTTACCTTGCTTGTTTTGACCGATTCTTTTTTATCCTCTTTTTTAGGTTCGGGGCTTGGAGTTTCCTTTGGTGCTTCTGTGGGTGTGGGGGATGAGCTTCTTACGGCATCGTAATACATGACACCATCCTGAAGAGTGATTCCCTTTTTTTCAAAAAGCTCCGATACGGTTACAAAACTGTATCCGTTCTCGAGAAGCTCGTCAATGGCCCATATGGCACCATCACAGCTGGTTCCGTAAATATCATGCATCAGAATAACAGCACCGTCATAGGCGTGAGTCATGATATGATTGTAAACAGCTTCGGATGAGAGTGATTTCCAGTCCTCGGTATCGACAGACCAGTAAATCATAGGTGAAGCGGCGGCTTTTGCGACAGCATCGTTAAACTCACCGTAAGGGGGGCGAATCAGATGTCTGTCCTTTCCGTCGGCTTTTTTCAGAATATCGTTTGTAAGCGATATTTCGTTTATAAGCTGTTCTTCACCGATATCTGTCAGCAGGGCATGATCGTATGAGTGGTTACCCAGTTCATGTCCGCTGTCTGCGGCTTTTTTGATAACATCAGGATAATATTCAGCGTTGCTTCCCACTATGAAAAAGGTAGCTTTAACACCTCTTTCGTTAAGCCTGTCAATCAGATCGGACGTGTAGATACCCGGTCCGTCGTCAAATGTGATGGCTATCAGCTTATCATCATTCTTAGCGGCATTTGCATGGGTGCCAGTCAGCAGAGTGCCTGCGCACAAAGCTGAAATCATATAGAAAATGGTGATTTTCCACATGAAACGGACAAATTTATCCTTAATTTTTAACATATTTAATTGTACCTCAAATCTGCATATTATGCACAATAGAATAATACCATAAAACCTGCATTATTTAAACTCAGGGGCTTTACTCTTTGCAAGAATTTTGCATTTTCTGCTATATATAGTAAATAGAGATTGTCATTATGTTTAATACATATATGAATATTTTGTGGAGAATTACGGATTGCGTTGCTGAAATTTCAAAATTTATGTAATTTATATGTTGATATAAATCGAATTTGCAAGTTTTGCTTGACATTCGTGCATTTTGTGTTTATACTGCATTTAATGTATTTTAAGGAGAAACTACTATGTACTTTGTTATTTCTACATCCGGAAGCTCCTGCTCATGGTCATCATCATGGGTTTCTTAAGGTTGCGCTTTTCGGATTACAAAGTCACAGTTTAGACTACACCGGAAGGCTCACACCTTCCGGTTTTTCGTTTATTTAAGCACAAAAAAGGGGGTTCAGAAATTTGAATCGTGTTTATAATTTTTCAGCAGGTCCGAGTATGATGCCGCTTGAGGTTCTCGAACAGGCACAGAAAGATTTACTGTGTTATCCGGGTGCCGGTTGTTCTGTTATGGAGATGAGTCACCGCTCACCATCCTTTGAGGGAATTCTTCATAATACAACAGATACTCTCAGAAGAATTATGAGTATCCCGGATGATTACGAGATACTTTTTCTCCAGGGCGGAGCAACAATGCAGTTTTCCATGACAGCAATGAACCTTGCCCATCAGGGTGATACCTTCTGCTATATGCAGACCGGTCAGTTTGCCACAAAAGCAAAAGAAGAAGGCGCACGCTGGGGCAACGCAGTCTGTGTAGGTTCTTCCAAGGAAGATAATTACAGCTATATTCCAAAGTGTGAAAATCTGCCCGAGAATGCAAAGTTCCTGCATATTACAGGCAACAACACAATCTTCGGAACAGCTTTCAATGATTATGAAACTCAGCTTCCGTCCATAGTTCTTCCTCAGAATGGCGAGATAAGCAAAGTGCCTCTCGTAGCAGACTGGTCCAGTGCAATTCTCGGCAAGTGGATAGATGTGGATAAACATGGCCTTATCTATGCCGGTGCACAGAAAAACTGTGGTCCTGCAGGTCTTACAATAGTAATAATAAGAAAAGACCTTCTTGAAAAAGATGTAGATCCTGTGGTGCCGATAATGCTCCGATACAAAGTAGCGGCAGATAACGAATCCATGTATAACACACCTCCAACTTTCGCCATTTATATGGCAGGACTCATGTTTGACTGGGTGGAGAAAAACGGTGGCGTAAAGGCAATGGAAGAAATCAATGTTAAAAAGTCTTCCATGCTTTACGATTACATTGATAATTCAAAGGTGTTCGCAAACCCTGTAAATCCGAAGGACAGATCCATCATGAATGTGACATTCACACTTCCTTCAAAAGAGGCAACCGAAGACTTCCTGAATCTTGCAAAGTCAAAGGGTATGATTAACCTCAAGGGTCATCGTTTTGTAGGCGGATGCCGAGCAAGTATATATAACGGTATGACGATTGAGGGCGTAGAGCTTCTCGTTGATACTATGAAAGAATTTGAGAAAAACTATAAATAATCCGAAAAGAGGAAACTGAAATGTACAATATTAAAACTTACGACAGCGTAGCAAAAGCAGGCAGAGATGTCTTTGACGATAAGAAGTATAAGCTCAGCGATGATATTACAAATCCTGACGGAATTCTCGTTCACAGCACACCGCTTCACGGTATAGAGCTTGGCGAGAACCTCAAGTCCATCGTTCGAATCGGTGCAGGTGTCAATACTATTCCTGTTGACAAGTGCACAGAGAAGGGTATTGTAGTTTTCAACTGCCCGGGTGGAAACGCAAACGCAGTTAAGGAGCTCACACTTGCCGGAATGATTATGGCAATGCGCAACGGCTTCAAGGCTATGGAGTGGGTTAAGTCCCTTCCTGATGAAGAGGTTGAAGCAGGCAAGACAGTAGAGAAGGGCAAAGAAGCTTTCCGTGGTCCTGAAATCATGGGCAAAACAATCGGTATCCTCGGTCTCGGTGCTATCGGTTCCAGAATGGCAAGAGCATGCCATGATCTCGGAATGAAGGTTATCGGATACGATCCATATCTTCCACACATGAGAGTAGCAGAACTTAAGGAGTACGTTACTATCGTAGTGAATGTCGAGACAATCTATAAGGATTCCGACATTGTCACCGTTCACATTCCTCTCAATGAGCAGAACCGTGGTTTTGTCGGCAAGAAAGAGATAGACATGATGAAGGACGGGGTTTACCTTGTAAACTACGCAAGAGGACCGATTCTTGATAACGATGCTGTTCTCGATGCCCTCAACACAGGCAAGATCACAGCTTTCGCAACAGACTTCCCAACACCTGCACAGATGCAGCATCCTAATGTTGTGTTCAGCCCACACCTCGCAGCAGGTACACCTGAGGCAGACGAGAACTGCTCCGTTATGGCTGCACGCCAGACTATCGATTACATCGAGAACGGTAACATCAGCAATTCCGTAAACATGCCAAATGTCAGCTTTGCAAGAGCAGACGGCGACAGAATCTGCATTTTCCATGCTAACAAAGTTGGTATGCTCGGTCACATGACAGAGCTTGTTTCCGCAGGCGGTTACAACATCGAGAATCTTGTCAACAAGTCAAGACAGGATATAGCTTATACTATCTTCGACTTTGACACAGAGGTTCCTGAGTCTCTCATCAACCAGATTAAGACAATCGACGGTGTAATCAGAGTAAGACACATCAAATAATAATGTAAACAAGGGTAGAAACTTCAGTTTTGAAGATTCTGCCCTTTAAAATTATTAAAAATTATATATAATTTACAAAATCTGTTGCAAAACTTCAAAAAAACAGTTAAACTTTATACATTCCCATATATTGGAGGAAAGTATTGATGAAAGTATCAGAAGTTGCAAAAGTACTGCACAGTGAAATTCTCGTGGAAGGAAATCTTGATGAAGAGGTTCTCACTGCATGCGGAAGTGATATGATGAGTGATGTTCTTGCATTTGTAAAGAATCAGAGCGTTCTGCTTACGGGTCTTATGAATCCTCAGGTTGTTCGCACAGCCGAGATGATGGACATGCACTGCATTATATTTGTAAGAGGCAAAACACCGGATCAGACCATTCTGAACCTCGCAGAAATGAAAGATATGACAGTTCTTGCCACACCTTACAGAATGTTCACAGCCTGCGGAAAACTCTATGAGGCAGGGCTCAGGGGAGAAGAATAATCATGAGCATGATAGAATTAAAATATGAGGTTCCCGGTGATGATTTCACAAGAGCCGGCGAAGCTTCTTCAGATGTAAAGCGTCAGTTAAAGAAAATAGGTTACAGTCCCGATGCCACCAGAAAGGTTGCCATCGCCATGTACGAAGGTGAGATAAACATGGTAATCCACGCAGGCGGCGGAGAGGCCTATGTAAATATAGACCCCGATAAGGTGGAGATTATCCTTGCCGACCACGGCCCGGGAATCCCGGATAAAGAGAAGGCAATGCAGGAGGGATGGTCCACAGCACCCGATAATGTAAGAAGCCTTGGCTTCGGTGCGGGCATGGGTCTTCCTAATATGAAAAAATACACCGACTCCATAGAGATAGACACAGAGGTCGGTGTGGGAACCACTGTTACAATGATAGTTTACCCGGATGGTAAAAAGGTGTAAACAAAAGCATTACTCAGATGGAAAATAGTAGAAAGGTAGTTGGATGAATTGAGTAAATTCTATCATTCCGTTACCCTTGATTCAGATAAATGTGTAGGTTGCACAAACTGTATTAAACGATGTCCCACAGAGGCAATTCGTGTCCGTGACGGCAAGGCGGTAATCACCTCCGAGCGTTGCATAGACTGTGGTGAATGCATAAGAGTATGTCCTCAGCATGCCAAAAGGGCAAAGTTTACACATTTAATCGAGCTTAACGAATTTAAATATACAATAGCTATGCCGGCACCTTCATTATATGGTCAGTTTAATAATCTTGATGATATAGATTATGTACTGAACGGTCTCAAAGCCATGGGTTTTGATTCGGTTTATGAAGTCGCCGGTGCCGCAGAGCTTGTCAGCGAGGCAACAAGAAGACTTATGGATTCTGGTAAACTTCTTCGCCCTGTAATAAGCTCCGCATGTCCTGCTATTGTAAGACTGATAAGGGTCAGATTCCCTGACCTTGTCGACCATGTTCTTCCGCTTTACTCTCCTATGGAGGTAGCGGCAAGACTTGCAAAAAAAGAAGCATCAGAAAGGGAGAATATCCCTGTTGAAGATATAGGCGTTTTCTTTATCACACCGTGCCCTGCAAAGGTAACAGATGTGGAAGCACCCATAAACTGCGAAAAATCCGCTGTTGACGGCGCTATTGCAATAAGTGAGATTTTCCCGCTTCTCTCAAGCAAAATGGATAAGCTCACCACACTTGAACCTCTTGCGCAGTCGGGAATCATAGGTGTGAGCTGGGCAACCAGCGGTGGTGAGTCCACAGCATTGCTTAAAGAAAAATACCTTGCAGCAGACGGTATAGAAAACTGCATACGTGTTCTTGAAGAAACCGAGGATGAGCGCATAGGCAAGCTCGACTTCATAGAGCTTAATGCATGCCCGGGCGGATGCGTGGGCGGTGCCCTGTGTGTAGAGAATCCTTATGTTGCCAAGGCAAGAATTCAGAGCCTGAGAAAATATATGCCTGTCTCCAAAAATCATCTCGACAGAGATGAGGAAATACCTGAAGACATGAAATGGCAGGATGAACTGGAGTTCTCAAATGCCTTCACACTCTCTGATGACATTGCGGAATCCATGCGCATGATGGTAGAGATTAACAAGGTTGTTCAGAAGCTTCCGGGCCTTGACTGCGGAGCCTGTGGTTCTCCCACATGTAAGGCATTTGCCGAGGATCTTGTTGAGGGCTACTGTCTGAGGACAGACTGTCCGTTTGAGGCAAGAGTGGACCACACGGTTCAGATTCCGGGCTTAGATGATAAAAAGGACTGATAACAATGAAAATATGTGAAATGGCCGAGAAATTCGGCTGGAAGCTCCTTGCAGGTGAGGATGGTGCCGACCGTGAAATAAACGGCGTATATGTCGGAGATCTTCTCAGCTGGGTAATGGGCAGATGTCAGGAGGACAACCTCTGGTTTACAGTTATGGGCAACATAAATGCCATTGCGGTAGCCGCCCTTACAGATGCCTGCGGAATAGTTCTTACAGAGTTTGCAGCTCTTGATGAGGATGCAAAGAATCGTGCGGATATGCAGGGAATAGCTGTATATCAGACAACGGATAATACCTATACTGCCTGCACAAAAGCATACGAGGAACTTAAATAAATAATTCAAAGGGGGTGCTTTCTTGGAGAGATATAAATATGATCTGCACATTCATTCATGTCTGTCTCCGTGTGGAGATAATGACATGACACCGAATAACATGGTGAACATGGCGGCTCTGCTTGGCTGTGACATAATGGCTGTAACCGATCATAACGATTCAAGAAACGTACCTGCCGCAGTTGAGGTGGGAAAACAGGCGGGAGTGCTCGTGGTTCCGGGAATGGAACTGTGCACATCCGAAGAAGCTCATGTGGTCTGCCTTTTTGATTCCGTAGAGGGCTGTCTTGAGTTTCAGAAGTATGTTTACTCACAGACTCCCGACATAAAGAACAGAGCGGATATCTTCGGCGATCAGCTCATTCTTGACGAGAATGACGAGGTAATCGGTACAGAGGAAAGGCTCCTGCTGTCGTCTTCTTTTATAAGTGTGAATGAGGTACTGCCTCTGGCAAGAAAATACGGAGGAACAGCTTTTCCCGCACATGTCAATGCAGATTCATACAGTGTGATTGCATCCCTCGGTGCAATCCCCGATGAAGCAGGATTCACAGCCTGTGAAATCACAAGAGACTGTGACATTGAACAGCTGAAAATACTTAATCCCGAAATAGAGGGAAAACTGGTTTTCACAGATTCCGATTCCCACTATCTTCATCTTATGACTGAGGATATGAACTGGATAGAACTTCCCGAAAAAAGCCTGTCGGCACTTATAGCATTCATTGACGGAAGAGGAGAGGGCAGACTCGAAACCTTTCGACGCAGACCTCGTATCAGTTCGGAAATGTAATGTGTTTATTGCATAAAAAATCTAAATGTTTTTTGTAAGAGCTTCCATAGGGAGCTCTTTTTATGCGCATTTTATACAAAAACCATGTAATAAGTTTTTGTGTGTGTAAGGTCTCAATCAGCTTTATATTTCTTTTTTAGAATTATTTTTGGTATATTTTTGCTATAATTATAGGGTATTATTACGAACATTCTGTGAGTATGTATTGATAATTGACAGAACATTTCGTGTATATGTCATCCTATTTAAAGCAGGAGGAAAATTAATATGCTTAAGACTATCAGCAGCCTGCCATTTCACGATACTCCTGAGCAGCACGAGAAGCTCGTTGCTATGCTCGAGAGCCTCAAAGATCAGCCCGGCGCAGTAATGCCGGCTCTTCAGCAGGCACAGGACATCTACGGTTATCTTCCGATAGAGGTTCAGAAGCAGATTGCAGATGCACTTGAGGTTTCCCTCGAGGAAGTTTACGGTGTTTCCACATTCTACTCCCAGTTCGCACTTTCTCCAAAAGGAAAGTATCACATTTCAGTATGCCTCGGTACAGCATGCTATGTTAAGGGTTCCGATAAGGTTCTCGACAGACTCATCACAAAGCTCGGCATCAACGCTGAGGAGTGCACTCCTGACGGAAAGTTCTCCCTCACAGCCTGCCGCTGCATCGGTGCCTGCGGTCTCGCACCTGTTATGACAATCAATGATGAGGTTTACGGCAGACTCGTACCTGAGGATGTTGACAAGATCCTTGCTCAGTACGCTGACTGATAACAGGTCATGAGAGAGTTATCTCTTAATGTAATGGATATAGCACAGAATTCCATAGTTGCGGGCGCAAGCCGTGTGGAGGTTCTCATAGATGAATCGGTTCCCGATGATCTGCTCAGCATATCCATTAACGATAACGGCAAGGGAATGAGTCCCGAGCAGGTTGAGAGTGTTACAAATCCGTTCTTTACGACAAGAACCACAAGAAAAGTCGGTCTGGGTGTGCCGCTGTTTAAGATGGAAGCGGAAATGACCGGCGGATCCTTTTATATAGAGTCAGAGCTCGGTGTGGGAACAAAGCTGACTGCGAATTTCAAACCCTCTCATATAGATATGATTCCACTCGGAGACATTAATTCAACAATGCTTCCACTCATAACACAGAATCCTGAGATTAATTTCGTTTACAGAAGAACCTATAAGGCTTCAGACGCTGAGGCAAAAGAGTTCTCCATAGAAACAAACGAGATAAAAGAAATTCTCGGAGATGATATTCCCCTTGATACCCCGGAGATTTATCTCTGGCTCAAGGAGTTCTTCGAGGAGAACACAAAGGAGCTTTATGAGTGATGATTCGAAGATATTCCCTTATGTCTTCGATGATATGATTAAGGGAGAAAGGCGGTCTGTCTGCTTTAATGCAAATATATGACAGATCGAATCTGAACGCAAAATGAAATCTTTAGCTGAATTAAAGGCAATAAGAGACAAGGCACAGGCTAACGTTACACTCCGTGCAGAGTCCGGCGCTTCCACCCGTGTTCTTGTCGGTATGGCTACTTGCGGTATCGCTGCAGGTGCTCGTCCTGTTCTCAACACAATTGTTGAAGAAGTAGCTAAGAGACAGGTAAAAGATGTTATGGTCACTCAGACCGGCTGCATCGGTATCTGCCAGTATGAGCCAATCGTAGAAGTTGTTGATGCAGAAGGCAACAAGACAACTTATGTTAAGGTAACACCTGAGAAGGCTCTTGAAATCGTTAACGATCACATCGTAAACGGTAATGTAGTATCCAAGTACACAATCGGTTCTACTAACTTATAATCAGGAGGTATAATTTATGTTCCGTTCAAACGTTCTTGTCTGCGGCGGTACAGGATGTACATCCTCCCACTCAGATGAAATTGTAGCAAGACTTAACGATGAGCTCGCAAAGCAGGGCTTAAGCGAAGAAGTTAACGTTGTAAGAACAGGCTGCTTCGGTCTTTGTGCTCTCGGCCCAATCGTTATTGTTTATCCTGAAGGATCTTTCTACTCCATGGTTACACCTGATGATGTTCCTGAAATTGTTTCAGAACATCTCCTCAAGGGTAGAATTGTAAAGAGACTTCTTTATAAAGAGACAATCGTTGACGACAACACAACAAAGTCCCTCAACGAGACACAGTTCTATGCAAAGCAGAAGAGAATTGCTCTTCGTAACTGCGGTGTTGTAAACCCGGAGGTTATCGATGAGTACATCGCCCGTGACGGTTATCAGGCTCTCGGTAAGGTTCTTACAGAGATGACACCTGAGCAGGTTATCGACGAGATTCTCGCTTCCGGTCTCCGTGGCCGTGGTGGTGCAGGCTTCCCAACAGGTCTTAAGTGGAAGTTCGCAAGACCAAACCAGGCAGATCAGAAGTATGTATGCTGTAACGCTGACGAAGGTGACCCGGGCGCATTCATGGACCGTTCCGTTCTCGAAGGTGACCCACACGTAGTTCTCGAAGCTATGGCTATCGCAGGTTACGCAATCGGCGCAACACAGGGTTATATTTACATTCGTGCAGAGTATCCAATCGCTGTTGACAGACTCAGAATCGCTATTCAGCAGGCTCGTGAGTACGGTCTCCTCGGTAAGGATATCTTCGGCACAGGTTTTGATTTTGATATCGACCTCCGCCTCGGCGCAGGTGCATTCGTTTGCGGTGAAGAGACAGCCCTCATGACTTCCATCGAAGGTAAGAGAGGTGAGCCAAGAGTTCGTCCTCCATTCCCTGCAGTAAAGGGTCTTTTCGCTAAGCCAACAGTTCTTAACAACGTTGAAACATACGCTAACATCCCACAGATTATCTTAAACGGTGCAGACTGGTTCAAGTCCATGGGTACTGAGAAGTCCGCAGGTACAAAGGTATTCGCTCTCGGCGGTAAGATCAATAACACAGGTCTCGTTGAGGTTCCAATGGGTACAACACTTCGTACTATCGTTGAAGAAATCGGTGGCGGTATTCCAAACGGTCACAAGTTCAAGGCTGCTCAGACAGGTGGTCCTTCCGGTGGATGTATCCCGGAGGCACTCGCTGACGTAGAAGTTGACTACGATAACCTCATTGCTATCGGTTCCATGATGGGCTCAGGTGGACTTATCGTTATGGATGAAACCACATGTATGGTTGACATCGCTAAGTTCTTCCTCGAGTTCACAGTTGATGAGTCCTGCGGTAAGTGTACACCATGCCGTATCGGTACAAAGAGACTTCTCGAGATTCTCGACAAGATCACAAGCGGTAAGGGAACACTCGAGGATATCGAAAAGGCAGAAGAGCTTTGTGAGTATATCAAAGCCAACTCCCTCTGCGGTCTCGGTCAGACAGCTCCAAACCCTGTTCTCTCCACACTCCGTTACTATCGTGATGAGTATCTTGCTCACGTTACAGAGAAGAAGTGCCCTGCAGGTGCATGTAAGGCTCTCCTCAACTACTCCATCGTTGCTGACAAGTGTAAGGGCTGCACACTCTGTGCACGTAACTGCCCTGTTGGCGCTATCAATGGTAAGGTAAGAGAAGTACATACAATCGATGTAGATAAGTGCGTAAAGTGCGGCGTATGTATGTCTAACTGCAAGTTCGGCGCTATCGTTAAGGAATAATAGGGAGGACTTACAATAATGGATATGATTAATGTTTCAATAAATGGTATGTCCTATGACGTTCCTGCCGGCAGCACAATTCTTGAGGCTGCCAGATATGCTGGTGTTGATATTCCAACACTCTGCTACTTAAAGGACATAAACCAGATCGGCGCATGCCGTATGTGCATGGTAGAAGTTAAGGGTGCAAGAGGTCTTGCAGCTGCCTGCGTCTATCCTTGCAATCCCGGCATGGAGATTTTCACAAATACAGAGAAGGTACGTAAGCACAGAAAGATGACTCTTGAGATGCTCCTTTCCGTACATGACAAGAAGTGCCTTACATGTAAGAGAAATAACAACTGCGAACTTCAGAAGCTCTGCTATGACCTCGGTGTTGATATCGACGACCGCTGGGATGGCGCAAAGCCTGCTGAAGCTAACGATTACTCCACTCTTTACCTCGAGAGAAACAGTGCTAAGTGCATACTCTGCCGTCGTTGCGTAGCAGCATGTCAGCAGCAGTTTGTCGGAGTTATCGGTGCAAACAACCGTGGTTTCGATACAGTTATCGGTTCTGCATTCAATCAGGACCTCGCAAATGTTTCCTGCGTAGCCTGCGGCCAGTGCATCAATGCCTGCCCAACAGGTGCTCTCACAGAGAAAGAGAACTGGCAGGAGGTTTATGAGGCTCTCGCAGATCCTGAAAAGTATGTTGTTGTTCAGACAGCTCCTGCTGTTCGTGCAGCACTCGGCGAAGAGTTCGGTATGCCAATCGGCACAAATGTAGAGGGCAAGATGGCTGCAGCTCTCAGAAGACTCGGCTTTGACAAGGTATTCGACACAGACTTCGGTGCTGATGTTACTATCATGGAAGAAGCTAACGAGTTCATCGACAGAGTTAAGAACGGCGGTAAGCTCCCAATTATCACATCCTGTTCACCTGGATGGGTTAAGTTCTGTGAGCATTATTATCCTGACCTCATCGACAATCTTTCTTCCTGCAAGTCACCTCAGAACATGACAGGTGCTCTCATCAAGTCATGGTTTGCTGAGAGAGAGGGAATCGATCCTTCCAAGATTGTTTCCGTATCCGTAATGCCTTGCGTAGCTAAGAAGTTTGAGATTAAGAGAGATGACGAGAACGGTGCAGGTTATCCTGACGTCGATTACTCCATCACAACAAGAGAGCTTGCCCGTATGATTAAGGCTGCTCAGCTCAACTTTGCTAAGATGCCTGAGGAGAAGTTTGATGATATCCTCGGTGATTCCACAGGTGCCGCAGTTATCTTCGGTGCAACAGGTGGTGTTATGGAGGCTGCTCTCCGTACAGCTGCTGACTGGATTACAGGCGAAGACCTCGACTCCATCGACTATCAGGAAGTTCGTGGTACAGCAGGTATCAAAGAGGCTACATATAACGTTGGCGGTATTGAGGTTAAGGCAGCAGTTGCTTCCGGTCTTACAAACGCTAACGAGATTCTCAAGAAGATCAGATCCGGCGAGGCTGATTATCAGATCGTTGAAATCATGTGCTGCCCTGGCGGTTGTGTAAACGGTGGCGGTCAGCCAATCCAGAGCGCAAACGTTAAGGCTGAGAACGACGTTAAGGCTCTCCGTGCATCCGCTCTTTACAATCAGGATGCAAACATGCCTTTAAGAAAGTCTCATAAGAGCCCTGCAGTTATCAAGCTTTATGAAGAGTATCTTGAAAAGCCGGGTTCACACAAGGCTCATGAGCTCCTCCACACAACATATGTTGCAAGAGAGAAGTAATCTGACAGCTTAATATAACATACAGTTTCGGGGACCCTCGGGTTCCCGAAATTTTTTTATGTCAAAACTTGCAGTTTATATTTTATAATTGTATAATAAAATCGATTATGAAATAAAATAGGCTGATTATGGCTATATAATTAGGGAGGATACTTACATGGCAAAATATGTTCCAAAGCATGCCGCAGGCAGTCATTATCGCAAACCGGAAAAACCGGCTCCACAGATAAAACCACAGGAGCCTGCTTTTACAAACTGGGAAGAGAAACTCCCCGATGAAGAAGTAAAATTCGAGGATATATCCCGTGACTCTGCTCCTGAGAAACCACAGGCAGAGAAAAACCGAAAAGAACCGGAGATTGATGAGTATGATGTAATCGAGCACAGAAGTAATCCTGTATGCAGGATTATCCGAGTCATAGTATCTGTTCTGTCTGTTCTTGGAATAGTATTCTTCTGCATTCCGATTGCAAAAAGCTATTTCACAGTTACATCTGCAATTGCGGTTGCATTCTGTGTATGTGTGCTCCTTCTTGCAAACATAAAGGGCGTGCTCACAAAGCATGGCGAAAGAACCGGAATGAATATACTCTGGTATCTTGTATCACTTGTGTTCTTTATTGCTGTCTGCTGGTTCGGATTCTGCACTTTCCAGATGTTAAGTGTTAATTATGAAGACCCTAAAGAAGATGCAACAGTTGTTGTCCTCGGCGCAAGAGTATATGAGAGCGGTGTAAGTGTATCTTTACAGAATCGTCTCAATGCTGCAAAGGAATATCTTGATGAGCATCCTGATGCAAAGTGCATTGTTACAGGTGGTCAGGGAAGTGACGAGCCATGGACAGAAGCAAGTGCAGCCAAGGCATATCTCTTATCACTCGGTGTAAAAGAAGACAGAATTCTTATGGAAGATAAGTCAACATCAACACTTGAGAACCTCAGCTTTTCAAAGACAGTTCTCGCTGAGAACAAGCTTGGAAACAGCATTGTTGTCGTAACTCAGAACTTCCATATGTTCAGAGCTTCCAGCCAGGCAAGGGATCTCGGATTCACAGTTTACAGCCATGCATGTAAGACAAATATGTGGCTGTTCCCAACATATTATTCAAGAGAATTATTATCCATCACAAAGTATTATATAGATAAGGTAATCTGATATGAGCTCTTTACTTATAAAAAACGCACGAGTTATCAATCCTGCACTCTCCCAGGATTTTATCGGTTATGTTTATGTAACAGACGATAAGATTTCCGATATGGGTGAGGGTGATACATCATTACCGGCGGACAGAGTAATTGATGCGACAGGACTCATCTGCTGTCCGGGATTTGTAGATATGCATGTTCACTTAAGAGATCCCGGTCTCACTTACAAAGAGGATATCTACACAGGTTGTAATGCCGCTGCCGCAGGTGGAGTAACAAGCCTTCTTGCAATGCCGAATACCAAGCCTGTTACGGATTCTCCTGAAGTTGTGGAATATATTCTCAACAAGGCGAAGGATGCAAATGCAAGGGTTTATGTCACAGGTGCTGTAACAAAGGGAATAGAAGGTTTTGAGCTCACAGATATCAGGGCACTCAAAGAGGCAGGAGCAATCGCTCTTTCCGATGACGGTCGTCCTGTTGTCGATACAGCCTGCCTCGTAGAGGCAATGAAGGCCGCAGCAGAGCTTGGAATGACTCTCACATGTCACTGTGAAGATCTTTACCTTGCCAAGCAGTGGACAATGAATGAGGGCAAAACTTCAGCGGAGCTCGGACTTCGAGGTGTTCCCAATGCCGCAGAAGACAGCGGTACAGCAAGAGAAATCGCTGTTGCAGCTGCTTACGGTTTACCTGTTCACATCTGCCATGTAAGCACAGAGGGTGCATGTGATCTCATCAGGGATGCACAGCGCCGCGGTGTAAAGGTAACAGGCGAAACAGCCGCTCATTACCTTCTTCTCACAGACAAAGAGCTTGAGAAAAAAGATGCCGACTACCGCATGAATCCGCCTCTCAGAACAGAGAAGGACAGAAGAGCTCTCATTGAGGCTATTAAAGATGGAACTCTCAGCTGTATCATCACCGATCACGCTCCACACAGTGTTGAAGAGAAGTCAGACTTCATCGGGGCTCCAAACGGTTCCATCGGTATGGAAACAAGCTTCTCAGGTACATACACTGCGCTTGTAAAAACCGGTGAAATAACAATCAACAAGCTTGTTGAGATTATGAGCACCAACCCGGCAAAGATTCTGGGTATAGATGCAGGTGTGCTTGATATCGGAAAACCTGCTGATATTGCTCTCGTCAATCTTGATGAAGAATGGGTTGTTGATGCCGAAAAACTTCACGGTAAATCTAAAAACGCAGTACTCAAGAACATGAAACTTGCTTCAAAGGTAAAGTACACAGTTCTTGGCGGTAAGGTAGTATTTGAAGATAAATAAGCTGATTTAAATTTTGATTTAAATATATAATTTAAATATAAAGGAGAAAAAACTATGTCTCTCGACAGAATGATCGAAAATATCGTAAAGATGCAGAACCCAACAGTAGCAGGTCTTGACCCAAAGCTTGCTTACATTCCAAACTACATCCTCGCAGAGTCTGAGGAGAAGTACGGAAAGACTCTTCTTGCAGCTGCAAACGCTCTCTTTGAGTTCAACAAGGGCCTTATCGATGAGCTCTGTGACATTGTTCCTGCAGTTAAGCCCCAGGCTGCTTACTATGAGATGTACGGCTGGGAGGGCGTAAGAGTTCTCGAGGCTACAATCGCTTATGCAAAGAGCAAGGGCATGTTTGTTATCACAGACGGTAAGAGAAACGACATCGGTGCAACAATGGAGGCTTACTCCACAGCTCACCTCGGAGAGACAGAGGTTTTCGGTGAGATGGTTCCTGCATTCGGTTCCGATTCCCTCACAGTAAACGGTTACCTTGGTTCCGACGGAATCAAGCCTCTCACAAAAGTCTGTGCAGAGAAAGACAAGGGCATCTTTGTGCTCGTAAAAACATCCAACAAGTCCTCCGGTGAGCTTCAGGATATGGTTCTTGACAACGGCAACACAGTTTACGCTCAGATGGGTGAAATGTGTGAGAAGTGGGGCGAAGAGATTCCGGGTAAGTACGGTTACTCCGGTGTAGGTGCAGTTGTTGGTGCAACATACCCTGCAATGCTCGGTGAGCTTCGTGAGAAGATGCCACACACATTCTTCCTCGTACCGGGTTACGGTGCACAGGGCGGTGCCGCTGACGACGTTGCTCCTGGTTTTGACAAGAACGGCCTAGGTGCAATCGTAAACTCCTCCAGAGGAATCATGTGCGCATGGCAGAAAGAGGGCTGTGACGAGAAAGATTTCGCAAAGGCAGCAAGAAGAGAAGCTATCCGCATGAGAGACGAGATTATTGCAAGAATCGGAGAGATTAAGCTGTAATGAAAAAGTACGATGTAAAAAACTGCAAGATTGTCAGAGCAGACGAGCTCGTCGCTGACAATATCTATGATTTTGAAATATTCTACCCTGAATTTGCTCAGGCAGCAAAGCCGGGTCAGTTCGCCCACATTTATATTCCGGGCAGAACATTAAGAAGACCTATCTCCATCTGTGACATTAATAAGGAGAAGGGAACACTCCGTCTTGTTTTCCAGATTCGCGGTGCAGGTACAGCTCAGCTTGCTGAGTTTACAGAGAACCAGTTCCTCGATGTTCTCGCACCTCTCGGCAACGGTTTCAAGCTTGAGGATGCAAACAAGAAGGCTGTGTTCGTAGGTGGCGGTATCGGTGTTCCTCCGCTTCTTTCAGCCGCAAAGTTCTACGGTAAGAATGCAACAGTTGCTCTCGGCTTCAGAAACAAGGACGCTGTTATTCTTGAGGACGATTTCAAAGCCTGTGGTGCAGATGTAAGAATTGCAACAGATGACGGTTCCTATGGTCATCACGGTCTTGTTATTGATCTTATCAAGGACGAAAAGCCTGATATCATTTACGCCTGCGGTCCAACTCCTATGCTCAAGGCTGTTGCCGCATTTGCAGAGGAAAACGGTATCGAGTGCCAGATTTCCCTCGAGGAGAGAATGGCATGTGGTATCGGTGCATGCCTTGGCTGTGCTGTAAAGCTCAGAGACGATGAGGGCAACGAATATAACGGTCATGTATGTAAAGATGGCCCTGTATTCGATCACAGAAAGGTGGTTTACTGATATGGCTGATTTAAGAGTTAATGTTGCAGGTATAGAGTTTGCAAATCCTCTTATTGCCGCTTCCGGTACTTTCGGGTTCGGCAGAGAGTATGCAGAGCTTTATCCATTAAGCGAGCTTGGAGGTATTTCCACAAAGGGCACAACACTCAAGGAGCGTCCGGGTAACCCACCACCGAGAGTTACAGAAACACCTTCCGGTATGCTCAACGCCGTAGGTCTTCAGAATCCGGGTGTTGACCACTTTATTGCTCACGACCTTCCATGGCTTCGCCAGCAGGGAACAAAGATCATAGCAAACCTTGCAGGTTCCGGTGCAGAAGAATACTTCGAGATGGCCGCAAAGCTTGATGAGACAGATATAGATATGATTGAGCTTAATATCTCCTGCCCAAATGTTAAAGCAGGTGGTGTTCAGTTCGGTACAACTGTAGCAGGTGTAACAGAGATTACAAAGGGTGTAAGAGCTAACACAAAGAAACCTCTTATGGTTAAGCTTTCTCCAAATGTAACCGATATCAGTGAGATGGCTCTTGCCGCTGAGGCAGCAGGTGCTGATGCTGTATCTCTCATTAATACCCTCACCGGTATGAGAATCGATATCAACACAGGCAGACCTATCATTCACAATAACACAGGCGGACTTTCAGGTCCTGCAGTGCTTCCTGTTGCCATCAGAATGGTATGGCAGGTTGCATCTAAAGTTAAAATTCCTGTTGTAGGTCTCGGTGGTATCTCCACATGGCAGGATGTTGTAGAGATGATGCTCGCCGGTGCAACTGCCGTTCAGATTGGTACAGCACTCTTCACAGATCCATATGCACCACTTAAGATTACAAAGGGACTTAATGAATTCCTCGACAGCAAGGGAATCAAGTCTGTAACAGAGCTTACCGGAGGCATTAAGCCTTGGTAATCAAAAACAAGAATATCAAGGTCTACTTGGTTAGACATTGCCAGACAGAGGGTAATCTGATTGGAATCTTTCAGGGTTCCACAGATACCCCTGTTTCCGAAAAAGGACAGACTCAGCTTGATTTGCTGGCTGTCCGGTTTCGCAATATAAAATATGACCGTATATACTCGAGTCCTCAGGGAAGAGCCAAAAAGACTGCCGAGGCGATAAATACTTTTCACAGCAACGATATTATAGAGGTTGCTGATTTCAGAGAAATATTTATGGGCAAAGCAGACGGAATGAAGTGGAGTCTTATTCCACAGCTTTTTTATGACGAAGCGGAAAAGTGGAACAATGCTCCCAATGAATTCTGTCCTCCAGAAGGAGAGAAGATGACAGAGGTTTACTCACGTATGTCAAAAGCTCTGGAAAAAGTTGTTTCAGAGGCAAATGACGGAGAGACTATTGTAATAGTGTCTCACGGCTGCGCTTTGAAGAATCTCAACTGTTATCTGAAATACGGAGATATATCCGGACTGGGAGAAGTAGACATAGGCGTGAATACCGCTGTGTCACTTTGGGAGTATAACGGAAGTGCTTACAGAAATGTATATATGAATGATTGCTCTCACATTCCGGGCTGGAAACCGGGAGATGGGGCAAAGGTAGATTTTGATTTAAGTCTGAATAAAGAAAGATACAAGGGAATTTAACATGATAATAATGTCCGTTGACCTTGGTAAAGCCAGAACAGGTATTGCAAAATGCGATAAAAGTGAGATGATAGCATCTCCTGTTAAGGTAATTAACCAGCACAACAGAGAAAAACTTGCCGATGAAATCGCAGAACTTGCAAAAGAGCTCATGGCAGAGATGATCGTAGTAGGTCTTCCAAAAAACATGGACGGAAGTGAGGGTGAGTCCGCACAGGGCGCATCTGCATTTGCTGAAGTACTCCGTAAAAAAACAGGACTTCCCGTCGATATGCAGGATGAGCGCGGAACAAGCATAACTGCGCATAATTATCTCAACGTAACCGATACAAGAGGCAAGAAGCGCAAGGCGGTTGTCGATGCGGTTGCAGCAGTTATCATTCTTGAAGATTACATGAGAAAAAGAAAGAATTCAGGTGCGGTATAATGGGAAAATTTGATGGTTTTCTTATCTGCACAGACTGTGACGGTACTCTCACGGATTCAAACAGGAAAATCTCAGAGAGAAATGCCAAAGCAATAAAGTACTTTCAGGAAAACGGCGGTCTTTTCACAATTGCCAGCGGAAGATATCCGAACTACATTGATGAGTTCTGTGCTGACTTTGTCCCGAATTCATACATAGTAGCCTGTAACGGAGCGGTTCTGTATGATGCAAAGAAAGATGAAATTGTTATTTCTCACAGAATAGAAAAAGGGATAGAAGATCTTCTGTGCTATGTATTTGAGAATCAGCCGTCTGTGTTCAGCGTTTCGGTTTGTTCAGAGAGGGACGAGGTACTTCATTTTTACAGAAAGAACTATAAGGTTCCAAAGCAGTGGGAATTCATTTTTGACGGAGCCGTGCCGGTAGAATCTGAAAAAGATATCCGAGAGCTATGTAAAAAGATTGACAAACCTGTTGTTAAAATTGTTTTCTGTCAGGATGAAGCTCATACATTATCCAACTGCAGTAAGCTGAATGAAGTATTTGCCGATGATTTCGATTTCATAGTTGCCTGGAACGAGGGCATGGAGGCTCTTCCGAAAGGTGCGGGCAAAGGTCAGATGATAATGGAGATGAAAAAACTCCTTCCTGAGGTTCACACTGCCATAGGAATCGGCGACTATGGTAATGATATAAGCATGTTCAGATTTTGCGACAGGGGATATGCCGTCAGTAATGCCCCGGATTGGGTCAAAAAAGAGGCACATTATATCACTGTATCAAATGATGAGGATGCTGTTGCCGTCATACTAGAGCAGATTGAAAAGGATTTATTATGAAACATTTAAGTCTTCAGTCAAAAGGTCTTGACCTGCGACTTATTAAAATAATTACTTTTGTAATGGTTTTTGTTACCGCATTTGCAAGAGTAACAGAATATAAATATTTTTACCGATACAGAAGCGGATTGCTGGCAGATGAATATTTCATCTCGGTAGTTGCTTTTGCCTTTGTAGGTCTTGTACTGGTCATTTTTGCCGCAATATGCTACAAAGACAGCGTTCTTTACGGTGAATTTGTTTTCAGTTCAAATATCCCTGCGGGAATACTTGACGTGATTTCTGCAGTAATAATGATTCCCGGAACAATACATCTCGGAAAAACATGGTACGAATACAAAGCGGGACTTCGTCTTGCGGAAAGTACAACCGAAACAACCTTCATCTTTCCTATGGCCATTTTATCATGCGTAATGATTCTGTTTGTAATTGTATGCGCCATTGACAGATTCAGCGGAAAGAATATGATGTATTCCCAGCCTATATTAAGTCTGATTCCGGTTCTATGGGGAATTATGTTCCTTCTTTACAATTTTGTCCACAATTCACTTTTCATAGTCAGAATAGAGAATTACTATGTAATATTTACCTGTGTTGCCATACTTTTTGCATGTCTTGCTTTTGTAAGAAACTATGCATCATTCGGCGACACAGCAAGAGTAAGACTAATTTACATTGGCTGCCCGGCGGCTGTAATTCTGTCACTTGGTTATTCTCTTTCCGATTTATATCTTCGTTTCATCGGTTTCCAGAGGCAGAAAACTCTCGACTATTCCATTATTCTTCTGTTTCTTGCCGCAGGAATTTTCTTTGCTGTTGTTCTTTGTACATACAAATTCGAAGAGCTTCCTCCTCCGGTAAAAGCATCAAAGAATAAAAAGTGATAAAATAACGAAAGTATATCAGCAAAAAAAGGTGTTTTTGCGATAAATTTAACAAACCACTTGTAAATTTGCGAAAAATGTTATAAAATATCAATGTCAGTAAAACTGATTAACATCAAAAATTCTTTTTTGGAGGTTTTATCATGTCAGTTAAAGTTGCTATTAACGGATTCGGCCGTATCGGTCGTCTCGCATTCCGTCAGATGTTTGGTGCAGAGGGTTATGATGTTGTTGCTATCAACGACCTCACAAAGCCTTCCATGCTCGCTAACCTTCTCAAGTATGACACCGCTCAGGGTGGCTACTGCGGAAAGATCGGCCAGGAAGTTCACACAGTTTCCGCTGATGACGAGGCTAACACAATCACAGTAGACGGCAAGACACTTACAATCTATGATAAGGCTAACGCTGCAGAACTCCCATGGGGCGAGCTCGGAATCGACGTAGTTCTCGAGTGCACAGGTTTCTACTGCTCCAAGGATAAGGCACAGGCTCACATCGATGCAGGTGCTAAGAAGGTTGTTATTTCTGCTCCAGCAGGTAACGATCTCCCAACAGTTGTATTCTCCGTAAACGAGGGTATCCTCACAGCTGAGGACAAGATCATCTCCGCTGCTTCCTGCACAACAAACTGCCTCGCTCCTATGGCTAAGGCTCTCAACGATTATGCAGAGATCCAGTCCGGTATCATGAGCACAATCCACGCTTACACAGGCGACCAGATGATCCTCGACGGTCCACACAGAAAGGGCGACATGAGAAGAGCACGTGCTGGTGCTGCTAACATCGTTCCTAACTCCACAGGTGCTGCTAAGGCTATCGGTCTTGTTATTCCAGAGCTCAACGGCAAGCTCATCGGTTCTGCTCAGAGAGTTCCTGTTCCAACAGGTTCCACAACAATCCTCACAGCTGTTGTTAAGGGCGAGAACGTAACTAAGGAAGGCATCAACGCTGCTATGAAGGCTGCTGCTTCTGCTTCCTATGGCTACAACGAGGATCCAATCGTATCTTCCGATGTTATCGGCATGACATACGGTTCCCTCTTCGATGCAACTCAGACAATGGTTGCTCCTATCGGTGATGGCCTCTATGAGGTTCAGGTAGTTTCTTGGTACGATAACGAGAACTCCTACACATCTCAGATGGTTCGTACAATCAAGTACTTCGCAGAGATCTAATTCGGGATATACCAATTGGCTCTTCAGGGAGACGCTTCGGCGTCTCCCTTTTAATTTTCCCTTGAAGAAATACAGTAAATAAAAAATGTGTATTATTTGGTCAATATATACATATACTAACATTCTCAATTATATTATTTTTAGAAAATATACTTTGAAGGTCATCAGCTTTTACATGATTAATT
>JAUNDK010000079.1 GCA_030526115.1 Clostridia bacterium | reverse complement strand
ACAAGCGACCGTCCCGGTCCTGTTCTCATCGACGTTCCTGTTGATGTTCAGACAGCAATGTTCGAGTATGAGCCACTCCCACCTGTTGAGAAAGAGCCAAAGCAGGCTGCAAAGGATATCAGAATCGAAGAAGCAGCCGCAACAATCAATTCCGCAAAGAAGCCTTTCATTTATATAGGCGGCGGTGTAATCAGCGGTGAAAGCTACGATTACATCACAGAGCTTGCAGACAAGATTGACGCACCTATCGGCTGTTCCCTCATGGGTCTTTCCGCTATTCCTACAGACCACCCGAGATTTCTCGGTATGCAGGGTATGCACGGCCACTATGCTTCTTCCATGGGTATGCACCATGCAGATGTAATCATTGCCCTCGGTAACAGATTCAACGACCGTGTTACAGGCAACAAGGACAAGTTTGCCGTAAACGCAAAGATAGTTCACATTGATATAGATGGCGCAGAGCTTTCCAAGATTGTAAAGCCTGTCAACGCCCTTCGTGGTGATGTAAGCCTCACTCTCGAAAAGCTCATTCCTATGCTCGAGAAGAAAGAGAATACAGAGTGGAATGCAGAGCTTGCAGAGTTCAAGAAGAAAGAGGTCGAAAGCTACGACACAAGAGAAGGCATGACTCCGAGAAATGCAATCATGACTCTCAACAGGCACCTCACAGAAAAGACCCCTGTTGCAACAGATGTCGGTCAGCATCAGATGTGGGCTGCTCAGTACACAAATCTTAAGAACCCGAGAACATTCATCTCCTCCGGCGGTCTCGGAACCATGGGCTTCGGTATGGGTGCAGCAATCGGTGCCGCATTCGCAACCGGTGAGAGAACCGTTCTCGTAACAGGTGACGGAAGCTTCGGCATGAACCTCAACGAGATGATTACAGCGGTTAATCACAATGTTCCGCTCGTTGTTCTTCTCCTCAATAACGGAGTTCTCGGAATGGTTCGTCAGTGGCAGACACTTTTCTACAACAAGCACTATTCCAACACTGTTCTCGACAGAAAGGTTGACTATGTTGCCCTCACAAAGGCATTCGGCGCAGAGGCTGAGCTCGTTACAACTCCTGAAGAGCTCGACAAGGCTCTCGCTACTGCATTCAGCCACGATGGTCCATACCTCATCGAGTGCAGAATCGACAAGGATGAGTTTGTTCTTCCTATGTTACCTCCGGGAGGCAGCATGGATGATATTATCACAGAAGTAAAGGTAGGTGACTGATATGAAGCATTTTGCTATTGCGGTTCTCGTTAAAAACCAGTTCGGTGTTCTTAACAGAGTTACAAGCATGTTCAGACGCAGACAGTTCAATATTGAGTCCCTCAACGTTAGTGAGACCGAGAAGAAGGAATTCTCACGTATCACAGTTATTTCTTCCGGTGACGAGATTCAGAAAGAACAGCTCATCAACCAGCTCTATAAGCTTCCTGATGTTGTTTCCGTTAAGGAACTCGATGAGCTTTCCAGCGTAAGCCGTGAGGTTCTTCTCATCAAGGTTGCAAACACACCGGATACAAGAAGAGACATTCTCGATGCCGCTGCGGCTTTCGGTGCGGTTACAGAGGATTACTCAAGAGATGCAATAATTCTCCAGCTTACAAGCAAGAGAAAGAAGATTGACGAGTTCATCGAGCTTATGAGCGATTTCGACATTATCGAAATCTGCCGTACAGGTGTATGCACACTCGAAAGAGGTGCCGCTCTTCTCAGACAGAGTGTAAATCTGTAATTCGGTTTATAATGTGATTTGTGAATAAAGTTTCGCGATTTGCAATTTTAAAAGATAAAAATTTCAAAAATGTTTGAAATTCCACGGCAAATGTGGTAGAATAAACAGGCAAACTGTTTTTTATAAAACTATAAATTTCATTTATTATACAGAAAGAGGTAATTTACCATGGCAGACGCAAAAATCTTCTATCAGCAGGATTGCGACCTTTCTTATCTTGACGGTAAGACCGTTGCTATCATCGGATACGGCTCTCAGGGCCACGCACACGCACTCAACCTCAAGGAGAGCGGTGTAAACGTTATCGTTGGTCTTTACGAGGGTTCCAAGAGCTGGGCAAAGGCTGAGGCTCAGGGACTCACAGTTATGACAAGCGCAGAGGCAGCTAAGGCAGCTGACCTCATCATGATCCTCATCAACGACGAGAAGCAGGCTAAGCTCTACAAGGAGAGCATTGAGCCAAACCTCACAGCAGGCAAGACTCTCGCATTCGCACACGGCTTCAACATTCACTTCGGCTGCATCAAGCCACCAAAGGATGTAAACGTAATCATGATCGCTCCTAAGGGCCCTGGCCACACAGTAAGAAGCGAGTATCAGGCCGGTAAGGGTGTTCCATGCCTCATCGCTGTTGAGCAGGATGCTACAGGCGACGCTCAGGAGATCGGTCTTGCTTATGCCCTCGGTATCGGCGGCGCAAGAGCAGGTGTTCTCGAGACAACATTCAGAACAGAGACAGAGACAGACCTCTTCGGTGAGCAGGCTGTTCTTTGCGGCGGTGTTTGCGCACTCATGCAGGCAGGTTACGAGACTCTCGTTGAGGCCGGTTACGACCCAAGAAACGCTTACTTCGAGTGCATCCACGAGATGAAGCTCATCGTTGACCTCATCTATCAGTCCGGTTTCGCAGGAATGAGATACTCCATCTCCAACACTGCTGAGTACGGTGACTACATCACAGGTCCAAAGATCATCACAGATGAGACAAAGAAGAGCATGAAGAAGGTTCTCAAGGATATTCAGGACGGTACATTTGCTAAGGACTTCCTCCTCGATATGTCCGATTCCGGTGCTCAGGTACACTTCAACGCTATGAGAAAGCTCGCTTCCGAGCATCCATCCGAGATCGTTGGCAGAGACATCAGAAAGCTCTACAGCTGGTCTGACGAGGATAAGCTCATCAACAACTGATTTTGAAAACTTACAGCACCCGCATTAAAACCCGGGTGCTGTTTCACTAAAGTGGATTATATATAAGGAAAGGAAAACACTACTATGGTTAAAGATACAATAGTAAACGGTTACCAGAATGCTGCTCACCGTTCACTTTATCATGCACTTGGTCTCACAGAGGAAGAAATGCAGAGACCTCTTATCGGTATCGTAAGCTCTTATAATGAAATTGTTCCGGGTCACATGAACCTCGATAAAATCACTGAGGCCGTAAAGCTCGGTGTTGCAATGGCTGGCGGTACACCTATCGTCTTCCCTGCTATCGCTGTTTGTGACGGTATTGCCATGGGCCACATCGGAATGAAGTATTCCCTCGTTACCCGCGACCTCATCGCAGACTCCACAGAGGCTATGGTTATGGCTCACGGCTTTGATGGTCTTGTTATGATTCCAAACTGCGACAAGAACGTTCCGGGTCTTCTTATGGCTGCCGCAAGACTCAACAAGCCGACTATCTTCGTTTCCGGCGGTCCTATGCTCGCAGGTCGTGTAGGCGGCAAAAAGACTTCCCTCTCCTCCATGTTCGAGGCTCAGGGCGCTTACGCAGCAGGCAAGATTGACGATGCAAAGCTCGAGGAGTTCGTACAGAAGACATGCCCAACATGCGGTTCCTGCTCCGGTATGTACACAGCCAACTCCATGAACTGCCTCACAGAGGTTCTCGGCATGGGTCTTCGCGGTAACGGTACAATTCCTGCCGCTTACAGCGCAAGAATCGACCTCGCAAAGAGAGCCGGTATGCAGATTATGGAACTCGTAAAGAAGAACATCTGCGCCCGTGACATCATGACAAAAGAGGCTATCTACAATGCTCTCACAGCAGATATGGCTCTCGGCTGTTCCACAAACTCCATGCTTCACCTTCCTGCAATCGCAAACGAGTGTGAAGTTGAGTTCAACCTCGACATGGCTAACGAAATCAGCGAAAAGACACCTAACCTCTGCCACCTTGCTCCTGCAGGTCCTACTTATATGGAAGACCTCAATGAGGCAGGCGGTGTATATGCGGTTCTCAAGGAGCTCACAAAGAAGGGTCTCTTAAACCTCGATGTAATGACATGCACAGGTAAGACCCTTGGCGAGAACATTGCAAATGCGGTTAACCTCGACACAGAGGTTATCAGAGATATTGATAACCCATACACAAAGACAGGCGGTATCGCAGTTCTTCACGGCAACCTTGCTCCTGACGGAGGCGTTGTTAAGAGAAGTGCCGTTCTTCCTGAGATGCTCGTTCACGAAGGTCCTGCAAGAGTATTCGATTCCGAAGAAGATGCAATGGAAGCTATCATGGGCGGCAAGATTGTAGCAGGCGATGTTGTTGTTATCCGCTACGAGGGTCCAAAGGGCGGTCCCGGAATGAGAGAGATGCTCAACCCAACATCCGCTATCATGGGTCAGGGTCTCGGCAACAGCGTTGCTCTCATCACAGACGGCCGTTTCTCCGGCGCAACAAGAGGTGCATGTATCGGTCACTGCTCACCTGAGGCAGCAAGCGGTGGTACTATCGGTCTCATCGAAGAAGGCGATATCATCAGCATCAACATTCCTGAATATAAGCTCGAGCTCAAGGTAAGCGACGAGGTTCTCGCAGAGAGAAGAAAGAACTTTGTTCCAAAGACAAAGGAACTTTCCGGTTACCTCAAGAGATATGCTCAGCTCGTATCCAGCGGTTCCACAGGCGCAATTGTAAACCAGAAGTAATATGACAATGAATAATACAGAAATCGTGGCGAAGCTCAAAAGGCTTCGCTTCGAGCTTAATACCCTTACAGTTTTCTCATCCCTCAAAAATGACAGCGTTCTTTCTGCCCTTACCGAATATATTTCTGCCCTCTGTGACGAGAACACAGACCTCATTGACAAGATGAGCCTTTACTGCAACTTTGCTGACAAGCTCTTCAAGAACCACGGGGATAATCTCTCAAAACACATAGGCAGTATAGTAAACGATGATGAAAACGTATATATAAGATATATCTGCAAAAAAAGAGAAATAAGCGAGGTTCTCAAAAAATCGGTTGATGCCGAGCTTAGAATCCTTCAGAAGGTTGCCGACTTAAAGCCGGAGGAGCTCGTTTCCCCTCTTGAGTGGGACGGTTACCTTCCTGAGTTTTTAACAAGCGAGATTAACATTGCGGATACTTATTACCACAGAGCCGAGAACATCGGCAGATTCGGTTACGGCATTTACTCAAGATATTATATGTTCAACACCGATGATGACGGTAAGATTATCCCTGTACGCAACCCCGACAGCCAGAGACTCAATGAGCTTGTCGACTACAAGCGTGAACAGCAGATTATCATTGATAACACAAAGGCACTTTTAGCGGGCAAGCCTGCCGCAAACATACTCCTTACAGGTGATGCCGGTACAGGTAAGTCATCCACAATCAAGGCTGTTGTAAATGAGTTCAAGGACGAGGGCTTACGCATACTCGAGGTTAAGAAGGATCAGCTTCGTGCAATTCCTGCTGTTCTCGAGGAGCTTAACGAGAATCCGCTCAAGTTCATACTCTTTATAGATGATTTAAGCTTCCAGTATGACGATGATAACTTTGCCGCCCTCAAGGCTATACTGGAGGGTTCTGTTTCCGCAAAGTCCAACAATGTGGTAATTTATGCCACATCCAACCGCCGTCACATGGTCAAGGAGACCTTCTCCGGCCGTGAGGGTGATGATATTCACCGCAACGACTCCATGCAGGAGACCATCTCCCTTTCAGAGCGTTTCGGTATTCACATCCTGTTCAGAAAGCCGGATAAGTTCACTTATCTCAATATCGTACACCACCTTGCAAAAGAGGCAGGTCTCGATATTCCTGAAAACGAGCTTGACCTCGGTGCAGAGAGCTTTGCGCTTCGAAGAGCAAACCGTTCCGCAAGAGCCGCAAGACAGTATGTGGACAGTCTTATTTCAGCAAAATAAAAATTTTGAAAAAGAGCCGTTCGGTTATTCCAAACGGTTCTTTTTGCGTTATAATATAGGTAACTTTAATAAGGGAGTGGATTTTCATGTATATGAAAGAATATGTTTACCATGATGTAAACTACCGTGGAAAAATTGAGAGAGTGGAGTATGCAACAAAAGATTACTCCGACAGGCCTATCACAAAGTACGCAAATGTCTACCTGCCCTACGGTTACAATGCTGAAGACAAAGAGACAAAGTATAACATTTTATATGTTATGCACGGCGGTGGCGGAAACCCTGACGCATGGCTCGACTGCTGTAAGATAAAGAACATGCTGGACTGGGCAATTCTCAGCAAAGAGATTGAACCGCTCATTGTGGTATTCCCTACATTTTATAAGGAAATATTCGAAAGAGACGGAAACAGAACCCCTGTCAATGCAAATTTTGAGAACGAGAAGATTAATGGGTTTATGCCTGAACTCAGCGGGGATGTAATGCCTGCTGTGGAATCTGTATATAATGTATATGCAAAGTCAGGCGCAGATGAGGATCTTAAGGCCGCAAGAGAGCACAGAGCCTTCACAGGCTTCTCCATGGGCGGCGGTACAACATGGCTTACCTTCTTACACAAGATGGATTACTTTGCAAACTTTATCCCGCTCAGCGGTGACTGCTGGATTATTGAGCCAAGGGGCGGAGCAACTTACCCTGTCGAGACAGCAGAGGCCATGGTAAAGCATGTAATGGATAAGGGATTCACAAAGGCAGATTTTAAAGTATATGCCGCAACAGGCACAGAGGACATCGCTTTTGCGGCTCTTGATCCAATGGTAGCAGAGCTGAAGAAGCATACTGAGCTGTTCGATTATTCCGATGATTATTCCGTCGGCAACCTTCACTACTTTGCAGAACCGGGTCAGGTTCATGCATATGAGGCAGTATGTAACTACTTATATACTTTCCTGCCTTATCTTTTCAGGTAAATATAAACTTAGGAAGCATCTTTACGGTGCTTCTTATTTTTTGTTTTATTTATATGTAAATTTATAAACTTTATAATTTATGAATTTATAACCTAAATTATGACTGAATAGGGATGAAATTAAGTTGTATGTGCATAATGCGCATGAAGCACTGCGTTTATTAGTGCTAAAATCACAATCGATGGTACTGTGCCAAGGTTTTTACAAAGGTTTAAATTAAGTAAAATTCTGTTTACAAAAATTTTGCTTAAAATTTCATAAAAATATTTTTGAAAAAGCGTTGACAAATTTATAAACATGATTTATAATACATCACGAAAGGTGAAGAGAAAAACACCTCAGGAGAAATGAAAAAGGCATAAACAAATCTAAAGAAAGGCGAGGCAGACAAAATGTTCGCAAGAAAAGCAGAAACAATCTACACAACACGAAAGGCCATGAACTCCAAGAGAGCAGGTACAAAGTCTGAGATCGTGATGAACGACACAGAGCTTAACAATCCGGCAGAAAGCTGCTTCGGCAGAAAGTACGTCAACATCAACGGCATCAGCTTACCAACAGTCTGATGAAAAAAGAGATTTGAAAGGAATTTACGATTATGGTTAAGGCAATGACAATATACACAACAAAGCTCGCAAACAACAAGAAGATGGCTAAGAGAACAGCCCGTTTCGATGTAAGAGACAATGAGGCTGTAAGAGCTGAAGTAAGAAACAACAACACAGCTTATGCAAACATCGGCGGTGTTATGATTGCAATCGGATAAATATCCGACCCCAAAAAGAAAGAAACAGGAAAGAAGAAAAAGAAAGAAGTTTTAAGGAGATTATATTATGAAGACAATCAAGCTTATCACAAAGAACACAAAGACAAATTTCGAGGTCAGCTTCGAGAACGAGGCTTTAACAACAGCAGAGAACAACACAACAAACATGTATGCAAAGCTCTGCGGCGGCGCAATGAGATAAGTTTTACAATCTCATTCATTAACACGATTACACGTTTTTTCAATACAATACCACACCTTATAGAGACTACGCCCGGATTTATTTCCGGGCTTTTCTCTTTTATTTATGTTCAATATCTGTTATGATAGCCTTATCACTATGAAATCAAGGATGTAAAAGTTATGATAGATGCAGTTTGCATACAGGGTAAAAAGGTGGACACCGACAGGGCAAAACGCATTGCGGAGAAATTCGGTGCCGAACTTGTTACTGAAATACCCACAGATAAATTTGCAAAGTATATACTCATGGATAAAACCGGAATTTCCTTTGTATCGGGAAAAAACACCCTCAAGGGAGATTTCAACAATATGCTTCGCCGTGTGAGTGACGGTCGCCTCGAGCATGAGATTTTACTAAAGGCGACAAAGCCCCAGCCGGGAGAAAAAGCTGTCGACTGCACAGCAGGTCTCGGCGAGGATTCGTTTATTCTTGCGGCGGCAGGATATGAAGTTGAATTGTTTGAGCATAACCCAATTACGGCATTACTGCTAAGAGATGCACTTCAGAGGGCAAAGCGAGATCCCGCATTAAAGGATATTGCCGCAAGAATGACTTTAAGCGAGGGTGACAGTAAAGATCTTCTTGCTGCTCTCCCCTATACTCCCGACCTGATTTATCTCGACCCCATGTTTCCGGAGAAGAAAAAGAACGCAGAAACCAAGAAAAAGCTTCAGGTTCTGCACACCATAGAGCTTCCATGTGCAGATGAGATTGAACTCATGCAGGCGGCAATGAACGCAAAACCGAAAAAGATAGTGGTTAAGAGACCGCCGGAAGGACCTTTCCTTGCGGGAATTGAACCTACCTATTCCGTCACAAGAAAAGCTGTCAGGTATGACTGCATAGTTTTGTAAAGTGAAATATTAATATAGGAGAAACTGTATTCTGACTTAAATACAGTTTCTTTTTATATTTATTACATATTTTTCAATTTTTCTTTACTTTTTATGTCGGTATGTTACAATAAAACTATCATAAGATTGTGAGGGATAGTCGATGGAGCTTATTAAGGTGTTTCTGACAGAGGATGAAAGCATAGTCCGAGAGGGGTTAAGAGACAGCATAAACTGGGAAAGATACGGTTTTGAGTTTGTGGGAGATGCTCCCGATGGAGAGATGGCTCTGCCCATGATAAGAAAACTGAAACCCGATGTTCTGATAACAGATATAAAAATGCCGTTTATGGACGGTCTTTCTCTGGCGTCAATTGTAAGCAGGGAACTTCCCGAAACGAAAATAATAATCCTGAGCGGTTACTCGGATTTTGAATATGCGAGAAAAGCCATAGAACTGGGAGTTTATCAGTATCTGTTAAAACCTATAACCAAAGCGGCAATGATTAAGGTTCTGGAGCAGACAAGGGATAAAATAAGAGAAGAGCAGGAGCAGAAAGAATATATCGGACGTTACGAGCAGGAAATGCAGAAATATGAGAATTACAGCCGACAGTCTTTCTTTGAGGCTCTTGTGGAGG
>JAUNDK010000135.1 GCA_030526115.1 Clostridia bacterium | reverse complement strand
GCTTATCAGTTCGGATTTGATATTGTCCGTATTTACATATTCCTCATTTATCTCCATTTTACCGCTCTCAATTCTTGCCATATCGAGAACATTGTTTATTATGGAAAGCAGAAACTCATTTGAAGATTCTATTTTCCCGACATAATCTAGAACCTTCTTTTCATCACAGGCATTCTTTTTTATGAGCTCTGTGAAACCGATTATGGCGTTCATCGGAGTTCTGATATCGTGAGACATGGAGAAAAGGAAATCACTCTTTGCCTTAGATGCTTTGTCGTGGGTTTCCACCGCTTTTTCCATTCGGAAATTAATCTCATTTGTTCTCAGGTACTGCTCAAAGGAATGGCCATGGTTTATGCGGGATTTACTGAGCATTTTCTCCCTGTATGAATCCTTGAGTTCGAGGGCCGAAAGCGCTATATCCGAACTTTCGTATTTCTTCGCAAACTTATATTTTAAGTCTGCATAAATACATGCGGCGTAGTATTCTTCGGGATAAAGCTCAACACGCTCTTTCATCATGTCGAGAACTTTTATGAGAAGCTCTTTGTCATCACTTGCATAACCGCACCTGAAAAGGTCAGTGCAGGTATCAAAAAGCTCAGTTTCCGGCATCTGAGACCTTACCGTTTCTACAATTCTGTCTTTTAGAATATTGTACTCTTCCATTTTCCCGAGATCAAAACAGATTTTCATCATGAGTCGCTCGGAATCATCTTTGAGAACTACTTCAGCATTGTATTCACCTGCGGCAATATTATAATAGCTGAGTGCATCTTCCGGTCTGCCGAGTTTTTGAAAAACAACAGCCTTGTTTATGTAAACAAAGGCACCCATGTCCTCATCCCAGAAACCCTTGTATTTTTCTGCTTTTTCAAGGCATGAGAGAGCCTTTTCATATTCTTGCATTGAAAGATATGTAAGTGAGAGATTATTGTAAGCTATGGAACAGAAAAGATAATCTTTTCTCTCTTCTCCGAGCTCCAGAGCAATTCTGAAATAAACTTCCGCAACATTATAATCACCCTCACATGTAACAGAGACCGCAAGTCTGCTGAAGCACTGCAGGAGATCCTCAACCTCGAGATAATGGCCGTAATCAAGAACAATCGGCTCGATTATTTCTATTACATGCCTGAAATCTCCCTCAAAATAGAAGAGTGTGGCATATTCCAGAGTTGCTTTTACAAAATCGCTTTTTGAGAGCCCACCTTTTTCCAACAGATTCTCATAAAACTTTTTCTGATCTGCAGAGGGCTTCTTTTTAATAAGCTCAATTTCATTTTGCAATTCAGTCATACAAAATACCTCAGAATTCTCTCATAATAAACAAGCACCTGTCGACACAGACAGGTGCAGGCTTAAACAACTTTAAGTACAACTTGCAGCCATAATCATTTTCAGGCCCTATAGCTTTCCGTCACAGCGATTCCACTGCTTTAGCATATTCAATTTGCCGAATACATTATCATACCTTAGTCGATTATATCACAATGTTTTGTAATATACAAT
>JAUNDK010000078.1:452-9422 GCA_030526115.1 Clostridia bacterium | reverse complement strand
CTATGCTTTTTCTGCCGAGGTTGCGGATTTTCTCAAGGGATCCGCCGTTTATGAGTGTTACCGCATCTCTCACGGTAAATACGGATGCACGTTTAAGTGCGTTTATGCTTCTTACAGAGAGGCACAGCTCGTCTATACCTGCTTCGCAGGAGCTTTTGCTGTAACCCACCTGAACATTCAGGTTATTTCCGAAATAATGATCAAGAGTCGGTACAAGTCCGACTTTCTTTTCTGAATTGATAAGCATGGAGAGAAGTTCGTTTTTATTCATTAAAGCACCTCGTCAGGGTATGATATTCCCTTTTATTACATCAAGTATCGAATGGGCATTTATGGATTTTATACCCGGTATCGATTTATAAATGTTATTCACGAATTTACGCATGGTCTCTATGTTTTCCGAAGCACATATTGCGAGAAGATGACAGTTTCCCGTGGTCTGAATAAGGGTGATGGTTTCGGGAGCATCTCTGAATTTTTCAGTTGCCTCCTCAAAATTCTCTGCCCTGGTTTCGATGTTTACGACAAACAGCGTCATTCCGTCATTTTTTATTGGATCTATTACTGCCTCATAACCTTTTATAATCCCCTTTTCCTCAAGGTTTGTCATTCTTGTTTTTACGGCGGTGCGTGACAGTCCCACAGCTTCGCCTAAGTCGGAATAACTCATTCTTGCGTTTTTCTTCAGAAGAGAGATTAAGAGATTATCGGTTTCATCCAGCCCTTTCAGATTCATAAAGACCTCCGTTTTTGTAATCATGCATGCTTTAATTACCGATTTGAGTATAGCACCTGCGAGAATGTTGTGCAAGAGCGCCGCTTGCGCTGTGAAAGTTAAAACAAACGAAAAGAATATTAGGCATGCATATATAATACAGAATGCAGGTTACCTGTTTTCTCTGGCTGAAAACACTTCTTGTTTTACTATAATTACAGCCTTTCCGAAAGTGAAAAAGGCCGCACCGAAACGATGCGACCTCCTCTGATTATATTTTGATATTACTTCTTCCTGACAGGAATCCATACTGCACTGTGGTAATCGGGGTCAAGTTTATTTGTACCCTCGTACCATTCAACACTGGCATTTCCTGCAAGTTCATAGTCAGGGTTGCCCGGGAGCCACTCATTGAAGATGCGGTCAGTAATATTCTGAATTGCCTTTGGCATAGGACCGTAGCAGTCGAATATTGCCCAGTCACCCTCAGGGAACTCAAAGAGACTCATGCCCTCGGGAATTTCTCCGCCGTGGTAGTCACCTGCAATCAGGTAACGCATTGAACCCTGTTCGTCATCTATGCAGATGCCGTATTCGCCTATATTGCAATCTACAATTGCCTTTTCATGTGGTGTAACCGGTTCACCGCCCATGACCACATTTTTTGCGTAGGTCTCGAACATCTCGTCCCAGAACTTCGGAATTTCCTCGTTACAGGTATCCATGGAAAAGCTTTTTTCAAAACCTATTACTTTTAATCCTGCTTTGGATAATACTCTGTAATCCATAATGTAACCTCCGCTTATTGATATGTTTATTCTGAGGGGAAGAAAAGTTTTTATGGGAGCTTCCTTTGACCTTATCTGTGAGGGCGAAGCTCTGTGGAATCTGCTGAAAGCCTTGGTGAAGCTCTCGGGAGTTTCATACATATAGGAATAGGCTATGTCGATAATCTTATCATCAGTGCTGATTAAATCTATCGCCGCTTCGTAGAGCCTTCTGTTGCGAAGATACTCCCCTATGCCGTAGCCTGTCATGATGGAAAATCCCTTTTGCAGAAACATCTGCGAGACATTCACCGCATCACTCACATCCTGAACGCTTATTTCATCGTGCAGGTGGCTTTCCATAAAATCTATGGTTTTTCTTATACAGCTTAACCACTCCATTTTTCTCCTCCTCTCCTGTTGATATCATTATAGTATCTGCGAATCGGAAATTCCTGTCTTTTTAAACTTTATTCTGTCTTTATTTTGAACAGTAAAAATCTATCGCCTTCGCAGTGAACACCGCTGTGCCCTCACCACCGACTTTGTCGATATTCTCGGTGAACTCTCCGCCGGCAGCATACATCACGCCCAGACTTGCGAGAATCTCTTTTGTGCAGGTGTAGTAATGCTCTGTGATATAGCTCTGAAGCTTCTTAATAAGATTCTGTGCCGCTTCGCTTTCAGGGAAGGAATCTCTGATTTTCCCAATCTCGGCAAAAATCTTCATGAACTCGTCACCGATGGCTTTTTCATCGGATCTGCTTCTGTCCTCGGTATTTTTCTCAAACTCTTTATATGCGGCGGTTTCTCCCCACTGCTCTTTGGCTCTCTTTGTATATTCCTCGATTTTCTTATTGTCGAACGCTGTAAACTCCATTATAGTTTCTCCTTTATCTTTAATCTGTCGGGCAAAGGAAATAAGCTGTTCGAGATGCTCTTTCTTTAAAGTCAGCAGTTCTATCTGTTGGGAAAGGACTTTCTCACGGTCGAAGTTCGGCGACGAAAGTATGCGCTTAATCTCTTTCAGAGGGAATTCCAGTTCTCTGAAAAGAAGTATCTGCTGAAGTCTCTCGAGACTGTCTTCGTCGTAAAGTCTGTAACCTGCCTCGGTGTATTTCGCAGGTTTCAGCAGATTTATACCGTCGTAATACTGCAGGGTGCGTACGCTCACGCCTGTCAGTCTGCTTACTTCGTGGACCGTCATCATGGCTTATTCCTCCTCTCGATGAGAATACTATAAACTATTACGCAGCGTGAGAGTCAATACCCAAATTAAGAATGCAGAATTATATTAATACAAATAAGACCGAGACCGGGAGAGTGAAAGGTAGATTCCATTCTATTTAGAAAAAAGTTTTCACTAACACAATTTCCTGTTTTGAAAGTGATAAAGAGGTCCGCCAAAAACACTTCGCTGTTTGGCTACCTGATTATTTGTCATTTCTTTGCAATAGTTAATTCCTTGGTTAATCTGCATCAGATTTGCTTTTTCCGCTTTTCGAGAAAAGCTTGGCAAAAGCTTTAATTCTTCTGAACTCTTAATTTCCACAGCGTTCCCGTTCCGTGGGGCATCATTCCCAATGAGTAATAGAACTGCTGACTTGATCCAACCACGGCGATTTTTGCGCCCATGGCTTTTACTCTTCTAAGACCCTCATATACCACGGCTTTTCCGAGACCACACCTTCTGCACTCCGGAACAACACACACTGGTTCAATAAGTGCCATATCGCTCGATTTATCGTACCACATTCCACAGGTGGCGACATAGTTTCCGTCCTTATCCATAACCGATACCTTCAGGCTTTTATTAAGGTATTCTCTGTTATCGTAAGCCTCGTGGAACAGCTTTTCCCTTTCATCGTTCCACTCAAAAAGCTCTCCGTTTGCCTCGTGATCAAAGCCTTTGAACATACACAGCACATACTGTCTCAGGTCCTCGTTTTCATCGAGGGATGTAATTCTATATCCTTCGGGGAGTTTTATCTCAGGTATTTCCTCGGTAAGATCGAACTCTGCGCACATGTCTTTATCTTCACTTGCTGTGAATCCTTTTCTGTGCAGAGCTCTCTTTAAAGCTTCATCGCTGTCGGAAGCGTAGATTATAAACTCATCCCTATGCTCTCTTCTCATGTTTTTAAGAGCATAGTCTATCATCTCATCAAGCAGGAACTCATAGTCCTCTTTATATAAAGGTGTAATAATATCAATATCGTGATCGTAGGTATCAACGGCTACGATTCTGCAGTCATCCTCCCATATTCCCATCAAATTCAGTTTGTCTGCTTCGAGGTAATCCCAATTGGTCATCATCCAGTCGAAGCGTCCGTAGGTATAATCGTATCTGTGAAGCTCTGCGAAAAAATCGTGGAGCTTTCTGTAATCTCCGCTCTCGGTTCTGTCACCGATATAGTTTCTGAAAGTTATCATTTCCGCACCTTATTCCATATATGATAAATCGTTGAATTTTCTCATTCTTCTTTTGCCATCATTGTCCACTCTGAAAACAGATACGCCTCCTGCCTTGCCGTTGAAATCAAAACTGTTAAGCGCCTCGGCAGGCATACCGAGGAACATAGCTGTGAACACACCCAGTAAATCCCCATGGCTCACTATTATAATGTTCTCCTCATCGTTTGAGATAATCTCATCAAAGAATGGCTTCAGGCGGTTCCACTCGTCTCGGCGGCTCTCCGCATCAGAGAAAAGTCTATCGTCAATAGTATATTCCTCATGCTCCTTGTGTTCTTTGAGCCATGCGACGGATTTACCACAGCACTTACCGAGATTTCTCTCACGAAGCTCCGATTTTTTCTGCGTTTTCACTCCAAGGGCTTCACCGATTATCTCAGCGGTCATAAATGCCCTTCTGAGATCTGAAGTATATATGGTAAATTTCTCACATGATAATTCTTTTCTGAGTTTATCCGCTATTGTCTGTGCCTGGGTTATTCCTTTTTCCGAAAGCTCCCAGTCTGTCCATGATCCCACCATGCCGTTAGTGTGGTGAACGGACTCCGTATGCTGAACACATATTATGTTTTTCATGTAAGCTCCTTCATGTAGAAGTGTTTTGTGCCTGTTTTGGGGAAATTCTGCATGGTGAAAACCTCTTTGTATCCGTATTTCTCATAGAATTTCGGTGCCTGAAAACCGAAGGTGTTTAAAAAAACATATCTGCATCCACGTTCTCTGGCGATTTCTTCGGATTTCTTTAATATGGAAGAACCTATGCCTTTGCCCCTCAGCTCTTCACTTACCCAAAGGTATTCCACCTCCAGCCAGTTGCCGTGGGTTTCTCCTGTCAGACCTGCTTTGATTTTGCCATTTACACGATGATAAATACCCAGCTCCCTGGGTTCTTTGTCCTCAAGCCTTGGAATATTATATTCAAGCAGGCCGTTTCTTATGTCGCTTACATCTTTCGGATTAAGTTCGTCTGTTATTTCGAAGGTCATTGTTTGGTTCTCCTATCTTAATATCCGCCAAAAACACTTCGCTGTTTGGCTACTTTATTTTATGTCATTGCTTCGCAATGGTAATTTCCTTGGCTGAACCGCATCTTACTTGTTTTTCTTCGCTTTTCGAGAAAAGCTCGGCAAAAGCTTTAATCGTTCTTTATTCTGAACTCTTAATTCTTAATCAGAACAGGCTCATCTGCTCCCACTTCTGCGGATATTCCCTTATCCATCCGAATATCTCATCAGGCTTATGCATTATCCCGTTTTCTTCGCATCTTTTTACAAACAGATTCATCAGCTTATATGCATTTGGGCTCGGCAGCTCGTACGCATAACCGTAGGTCTGTATATATTTCCGTTTAAGTCCCGGGAAATGCTTATCCAGAGCCTTATAGAAATACTCCCTGTTTCCCTCACGCATGGTTACTCCCATACCGAAATTTACTATTCCCTTTACGCCTGCTTCAATACAGCAGTCAAGTATTCCGTTCAGGTAATCTTCAGTAACATTTATAAAAGGTAAAAAGCGACAGAGCCAAACCACCGTGGGAATTCCCTCTTCCTTAAATTTCATCAGCGCTTCAAATCGTTCCCTTGTGGTGCTCACATTCGGCTCGATTATCCTGCACAGTTCCTCATCAAAGGTGGTTAAGGTCATCTGAATTACCGCTTTGGCTTTCTCATTGATGGATTTATACAGATCCATATCTCTGAGTATTCCCGTGGATTTGGTAATGACTGAAACGCCGAACTCGTGCCTGTCGATAATCTCGAGGCATTTTCTTGTGAATTTCAGCTCTTTTTCTATGTGAAGATACGGATCGCACATGGAACCTGTGCCTATCATGCACTTTTTCCGTTTTGATTTCAGAGCTTTTTCCAGCAGTTCGGGGGCGTTTCTTTTTACCTCGATATCCTCGAAATCATGTGTAAAATTGTAGCATTTGCTTCGGCTGTCACAGTATATACAGCCGTGGGAACAGCCACGGTAAATATTCATTCCGTTATTCTGGGAAAGTATTCCTTTAACGTCCGTAAAATGCATGATATCACCCCTTTTTACACTGATTATATCACCTGTGCACACTCTGTTCAATGATTACGGCTAAAGAGCCGAAAACATCTTCTTACTGTCATTATCAACAAATAAAATCACTATATCTTATCATCAAAACATCTTGATTATTACCTGTTTATGTTTTAAAATTAATATTTAAGTAAATGATATACATCGTTGCATACCTGACACGATACCGTATCAAAACAAACAGGAGGATAAAATGAAGAAATTCACTAAGCTTTTATCAGTCATTCTGGCAGCTTCAATGATATTCTCATCCATGCCGCTTAATGCGCTGGCAGATGAAGTCATTGATGATGCCACCATAACCGAGATTATTTCTGAAGAAGCCGAAGAGGAGCTCACCCTCGAAGCAGAGGAAATAACCGAATCAGAAGAGGCAAAATACGCACATGATGTTGTAGATGTAGGTGTAAACTACCCATATATGGAAAATGGTGAAAATGAATATAACTTTCAAGTTTACCAAAGCGGGCAATATACAATCTCCGTAGAAAATGTGGATGTTTATTATATCGCAGTGCATGAAGTAAATGCTTCAGGAGAATCTGAAATAGGTTCTGTCGACGGATTTAATGAAATTAAGGTCAACTTAAAAGCCGGAAGCTCTTACTTAATCGTTGTCTATACACTTACCTGTTACGGAGACGAAACTCTCTCAATCTCATATACATGCTCTCACACCGATGTTTTCTGTACAGGTGTTTCCATAATAAGCGAAAACCAGATCAGGATTAACCTGGCCTGTTCTTCCTGCCTTGAAAATATTGATGAATATGTTACCACTGAGATTACACCGGAAAACTCTGACTACAATGTTGCAACATGTAACCAGGCGGCATTTACAGTATATAAAGGATCTGTAGACTATAAAGGTAGCATACTGGATTATTATGGAACTGTCTATCAGGGCGAGCCGAACTATGACAACCATACAGGCGATTATATCAGCGGAGAAAAATATAATTTAAACGGAGAAGAAATCTCCTTTGACGTCTATTGCATGGGATGTAGCCAAAAGGTCGGTGAAGGAACCTCATCAGAATATGAAGAAATTCCTTCCACCTGCTCAGAATCCGGCAAAAAAGTATATTCAGGTGAATGTGAATTTGAAGCCCAGAAATTCTGTGATTACTATTATGAAGTTGCGGGAAATGACGGCGAATTTGACAGTGATAACCACAGCTCACCATATATAGACAAAAACAGCATAAGAGTTGACGAAAACGGCAGACTTACTGTTAATGTGTATTGCAGTGGTTGTGATTATTATGATATTCTCTCCCCTGATACTTTTGAAAAAGTACACGATGACGGCAACTGCACTTACCCGCCATATTCACTTTACACATTCTCTGTAACACTTCCAAATGATAAAACTCTTGATGTAAACACCGTTGAAGTCAGAGAGAGCGAAGAAAATAATTACGCTATTCACAACAGACAGTTTGTTTACTTAACCGAGGGTACACTTCAGGAAAATAACGGTGTACTGAGCTTTGATGTTCACTGCAACAACTGCACTCTTGAAGATGACCCGACAGTATCCACATTCAACGAGCATGTAACCACCACAGATTACACAATCATCGAAAACCCGGGCACATGCTCAAGCGATGCAACCACTTATTATGATATTAAATCCGTACTGAGTGACGGATATCCTTATGATATAAGTTTCACCGTTCATCACGAGGGAACAACGGATCCCAACTTCCACAATCTTGAGATTGAATACGATGGCGAAAATGCTCCAAGTCTCAACGATGATTTCAGCCTCAGATTCAAAGTACACTGTTACAGCTGCACTGCGGATTTCACAGAAGAAGTTGTTGTCTATAAAGAAAACTACACAAGAGTTGGCGACACTTTCTCAGGTACTGTTTCGATTCCTTCAAACAGTCAGTCCTTCCCATTTGAGATAACCATACCCGGTGCACAGAATCCCGGTCAGGACGGCGAAGCAACTGTAAACCGGATTGAGCTTACAGTAGGAATGGACTCCCCGGTATCTATCGGTGATAAAATTTCAGCAAGTACTGACACTACCGGATGGCACAGATTAAGATTTGTTTCCGCAGAAAATGCAGAGATAACCAACAATGATAACGGACTCTTCCTTTTCTATCTTTACGCAAATAATCCTGCAAAGGAACTCTGCGAAGTAACAAATGTTTCTCCAACTGCAAGTGTTATTCTTGAAAAAGTCAATGAAATCTACCTTACCGGCGATGCCGAAACATCGGCCACAGCACAGGTTAATACAGGTGACTTTGTTATTGTAAGCATGGATTCTACCGAATACACACCTGATTTCTCAGATGATTCTGTACTGTACAGATTCGTTGAGCTCTATGAGAACGGTACAGCTTACCGTGGATTCATTGTGGACTACGCCCCTGAAAACACAACCGTTACTATAAACGGCAAAGAATCCGAAGCAATACAGCTTAACACACCGTTCCATCCGGACAGCGATGAGTCATTTATATTTTCCTCACCTGCAGACGGCTGGTACAGAATTCATGTAGAAGGTGCCGGAGATGTTGAACCTTCAGGCAATGTTTACCTTACTCAGGGTTATACTCAGACATTCACATTCAGCACAGATATTAATGCTACATGTACACTGACCGAAATTGTAGCTATGCCTGTCAATGTTGACTCCCCTGTCACTGTCAGCAAATATGACCTCTTTGTTTTCACACCGAGTGAAGACGGCTTCTACGACATCATTGCCAACGACATTGAAATCGACCATTCGGGAAGTCAGTATCTGACAAAGGATGAGCCTTTCTATATTAACGTTCGGGATGTATATTCCACTGAAGCACAGTTCTTGATTAAATCTGCAGATTCTTCAGGTACGGATTCTTCAAACACAGATATGGAATTAGGCATATCTTATGATATTTCCTCAGACAGCACTTTCAGCTTCACAGC
>JAUNDK010000078.1:0-442 GCA_030526115.1 Clostridia bacterium | reverse complement strand
GAAGACAGTATATACATTTTCACAGTCGAAGGTGACACAAAATTCGATGAACCTGTCGGTCTCAGAGTACTTTCAAAAGATGAAAATGTAGTATTCAATATCAGAGAATTCCATGAAGATTCATCTTTCTCCGTCTCAAAATATACCATTGATTCAGCTTCAGCCGACACACTTTCTCTCGGTCTCAATGGTAAAATTAACACAAACGAAGAGAACGTTTTCAGATTCACCGCTACAAGTAATGCCGAATATACCTTTATTTTAGTAAGTGAAAGCGGATACAACGAAGATAAGTATGCCTATATCTTTGATGAAAACTCCAATCTTCTTTGCGAGCATCATTCCTATCCATTCTCATACTTCATGGAAAAGGACAATGTTTATTACATTGTATTAAAAGCAATGGGTGAAGCCGATACATTTGATCTATTCATTTACTCCA
>JAUNDK010000011.1 GCA_030526115.1 Clostridia bacterium | reverse complement strand
CTTTAAAAGTTCATAATATGGTGGTATAATATCTCTGATTGTATGATAAACCAAAAGTATGAAAGGATATTTCACATGAAAAAGAAGATAGTAGCTGTAATAATAACTCTTCTGGTCCTTGCGGGAGCCGGCACAGCAGGCTGGTATTATATGAACGGCGGTTTTACTCCCGCGCAGGCAGAGGATGAGGCAAGTGCCTATGTTACTTCAGTTTAAGAGTTTATGAACGGAGGAAGTCTCGGTAATGCAAGCAAGCTTACAGGAGTTGTAGAGCCCCAGAGTGAGCTTAAGGTTGAGAAGGACGACAGCAAGAAAATTGCCAAAGTATATGTGGAAGAGGGCGACGAGGTCAAGGCCGGCGATATTCTTTTTGAATATGATGTTGATGCAATTGAACTCAGTCTCGAACAGGCAAAACTTGAGCTTGATACTATCGTAACAAGAATAGACACCCTCGAGAAAACCCTTGAAAGTCTCCAGGCTGAGAAGCTGAAGGCAAGTGAAGATCAGCAGCTTCAGTATTCTCTTGAAATTCAGTCAGCAGAGCTTGACATAAAGCAGGAGCAGTACAACAAGGTGGAAAAAGAGTCCGAAATAGTAACCATAGAGGATTCTCTTAAAAACACAGAAGTAAAAAGCGAAATCGACGGTATTATCAAATCCGTTAAAAAGACAAACAACGACGATTACGGCGGAAGTTCCGACAACGCTTTCATAAAAATTCTTTCCCTCGGTAATTACCGTGTAAAGGGTACCGTAAGCGAGCTTAACCGTCAGAGCATCTGGGAGGGCATGAATGTCGTAGTACGTTCCAGAGTTGATGAGAATGCAATGTGGAAAGCAACAATCATATCCATTGCAAACCAGGCTGATGAAAACAACAATTCAGACATGGGCTTTTATTACGGTTACGGTTCAGGCGGAGATTCCGCATCCAACTACACCTTCTATGCCGAGCTCGAAAACATGGAAGGCCTCATGCTCGGTCAGCATGTATATGTTGAAGAGGACAACGGTCAGTCAGAGGCAAGAAACGGAATATGGATTCCGTCCTATTACATAAACACAGAAGATTCCACAGTCTGGGCAGCCCAGGATGGCGGCAGACTTTTCAGAACAAAGGTATCCCTCGGAGAATATGACGAGCAGAGCGACGTTTATCAGATTGTCAGCGGTCTCACCGAGGATATGTACCTCGCATTCCCAATGGATATTTATGTGGATGGAATGAGCACCACAACCGATTACTCCGCTTCTCTTGCGGCAGATGATATTATCCCTTCGGATAATGTTTTCCCGGAATATGATGATTACGACTCCTTTGACGAAGGTGCCTTTGATGAGGGTGCTTTTGATGCAGGTGAATATGAAGATGATTTTGCCGATGCGGATTTCGGTGGAGATGAGGTATTCGGATGATACTCGAACTCAAAAATATTTATAAGACCTATATGCAGGGAAAAATCGAAGTACCTGTTCTCAAAGATATAAATCTCTCGGTAGAAAAGGGCGATTATCTTGCGATAATGGGCCCGTCAGGTTCAGGTAAAACAACACTCATGAATATCATAGGCTGTCTCGATAAGGCAACATCCGGCACATATTACCTTGCCGGTAACGATATTCAGTCCATGAACGATAACCAGCTCTCATCCGTAAGACTCAAGAGCATAGGCTTTGTTTTCCAGAGCTTTAACCTGCTTCCGAAACAGTCTGCCCTGCAGAATGTTGCACTTCCGCTTTTATATGCCGGAGTGCGCCCGAAAGAGAGAAAAGAACTTGCACGAAAGGCCCTTGAAAGAGTTGGTCTCGGTGACAGAGTAAACTTTAATTCCAGTCAGCTTTCCGGTGGTCAGTGCCAGAGAGTTGCCATTGCAAGAGCACTTGTAAACAAGCCTGATATTATCCTCGCCGACGAGCCCACCGGTGCCCTTGACCAGGAGTCAGGCCGTCAGGTTATGGAGCTTTTCAGACAGCTCAACGATGAGGGTGTAACAATACTCATGATTACCCACGATGCAAATGTTGCCCGTCATGCAAAAAAAATAAAGCATATTCTCGATGGCAGAATTTACGGCAACGATGAAATTATCGATGGTTATAATCCTTTCGGAAATAACACAGACTCTGTATCCACGGAGGTTCAGGAATGAAAAAATTTAAAGGAATACTCATAGCAATTATCTGCATACTGCTCATACTTGCTATTATTGCCGGCTCGGTGCTCTTTCTCGGAAAAAAGAAGGAGAGCAGTGCCACCGCTGAGGTTCAGCCGGTAAGATATGTCGGCCTTGATTATTACTATGGCGATGATGAGGGCTATTACTACGGAAGTGTAATCTCCGACTATACCCAGGAGGTTTATGCCGATTCCGATAAAAAGGTAACAAAAGTATATGTAAAAGAGGGCGATGAAGTAAAAATCGGTGACAATCTTGTCGATTACGATAAAACCCTCCTGGAAATTCAGGCCCAGAGTGCTGATATCGATGTTCAGAAAATCGAACTCCAGATAAAAGAGGCACAGAAAGAGCTTGAGAAACTCAATAACACCACCCCAAGCTACGGCGGAGGCGGAGGATACTTCCCGGACCCCATTGAGCCGGATGATCCCGTTGAACCGTCAATAGCTCCGATTCCGGAGAGCCATGCAAATGTATATGAAAAGGTAACACTTATGAGTGTGCCTTATACAGGTGCCGGAACAAGTGAAGATCCATACAGATACATTATCACAAAAGATGCGATAATCAGAAGAGAGTTCATCGCCAGGGTTTACGGACTTGTTCCTTCCCCGGAACCTGCCCCGAGCGAGTCGCCTGAGCCGAGCCCGGAGATAAGTCCTGAGCCAAGCCCTACAACAGAACCGACAGAGGAGCCGACTCCCACACCGACAGCAGTACCATCGGAAGAACCTACTGCCACACCTGCTGTAACTCCAACGGCAGAGCCGACAGAAGCTCCTACTGCCACACCTGATGTTACTCCGACAGTGGAACCTTCGGCAGAACCGACAACCGAGCCGGAGTCTTCTGAGGAAACTTCTGTTCCGGATGAATCTTCCGAAAACAGCGAAAATTCTGATAATGCTGAGAACGAATCATCAGAAAGCTCCGAAGAAACCACCGAGTCGGGTAATATCTTCTTCAGTTCCCTTGCAAGATTCGGCAGAACCTTTAATCCTCTCAGCCTTTCCGTAACAGGAAACGATGACGGTAATACCGAAGATATTACGGATGCGGATGTAACTCCGGTTCCTCAGATAACTCCGGAACCCGAAGCTCCGTTCCCGGGAACAGAGATGTACACCACCTCGGACCACAGACCGGTATCTTACGACAAGCCCTTCTGCGCTGTTTTTGAGCTCAGAGAAGACAATTCAGAGTACGGAGAACTTATCAGGGCGTGGAAGTTTGACGGCACAAAGGATGAATCCGGATTCTACACTTTCCCTACCATTATCGAAGATATTACAGATGAGGTAATCGATGATGATGAGGACACAGATGACGATTACAGCGGCGGATACTGGGGTGGAAGCTCCGGAACCGTATATACTCCGGAGGAATTAAAAGAGGCTATTCAGCAGAAAGAAACAGAGATAAAGAATCTCGAAAATGATTTCAAACAGGCTCAGATTAACTATGAAAAAGCGAAGCTTGAGCTGGATAATGCCAGTGTTGTCAGTGAAGTAAACGGCATAGTAAGAAAACTCAATGATATAGAAGAGGCCGAAATGAGCGGAGAACCGCTCATGGTAGTTTCCGGCGGTGACGGCGTTTATGTAAAGGGTACCATAGGCGAGAACATGCTCGGAACCGTTGGTGTAGGTTCAATGTTCACCGCACAGTCATGGACTACATACTCAAGCTATGACGGTGAGATTGTATCCATATCAGACTTCCCTGAGGACAGCGGCAGCAGCTATTACTATGACAGCGGATCTCAGAAGAATTCCAATTATGAATTTGTCGGAATACTTCACAATGCAGACGATCTCACAACAGGCGATTACCTGAACATGAACTTCAAAACAACAGGAAGCAGTTCCGGTTCCAATCTCTATCTTGATAAGGCTTATATCAGAAAAGACGATGTGGGCAGTTATGTACTCAGGGTAGAAAACGGAGTTCTCGTGAAGTCCTATGTATCAACAGGTAAAACCATCTGGGATAATTACACGGAAATCAAGGCAGGCCTTACAATTAATGATTATGTTGCATTCCCATACGGCACAGCAAAAGAAGGCGTTAAGGCAGTGGACACCGAGGGCAACCCGGTTGAGGACCCGTCTTCCGATGACGGTTATGTACCTGATATGCCAACATACGATGAAGGTTTCGATGACATGCCGACAGAAGATTTCACTGAAGATTTTTCTGATGAATATATTCCCGATGATACGATGATTGCAGAGGAGGACTGAGCAGATGTTTGAAAATCTAAAGCTTTCGTTTCAGGGTATATGGTCCCACAAACTCCGTTCTCTTCTCACCATGCTGGGTATTATCATAGGTATTGCGGCGATTATCGCCATAGTTTCCGCAATTCAGGGTACCAACGAGAGAATCAAGGAAAAGCTCATCGGTAACGGAGATAATCTCGTCAGGGTTCAGATTTATCAGGATGACTGGGTATATCAGATTAATGATTACGAGGGTGTTCCGAGCGGTGTATCGGTAATCAGCGATAAAATGATAAAGCATGTCAGAAATATAGATACAGTTGTTGCTGCATCCGCATACACAATGCGTCAGGAAAGCAATATCTATTATATCAACAGCAGTACATCCGGCTATGTTTACGGCATAGACAACTCCTATTTCTCAACATGCAGATATCAGATTAAAAGCGGACGACTGTTTATCGACAAAGATTACAGCGAATTCAGAAATATCTGTATTCTTGATAAGAAAATGTCAGAGAATCTTTTCGGTAACGAAAATCCAATCGGAAAGGTAATTGAGATAAAAAATACTCCTCTCACAGTTGTAGGTCTGGTAACAGAGATGGACGAGTATGAGCCGATAATCGATACCATTGCGGACTATTACAATTACTATTCCTCTCAGAGTTCCAACACAGGTCTCGTTTTTGTTCCGAATTCTATATGGCCGAATATCTATATTTTCGACGAGCCTCAGAATATGGTAATCAAGGCATCGGGAACCTCAGAGATGAGCAAAGCGGGAAAGGCAGTATCGGATTATCTCAACAGCTTCATTTCCACAAACAATAATAACAGCTCCGGTGGCTCTGTGTTCAAGTATAAACACGAAGACCTTCTTAAGGAGCTCCAGAAAGAGCAGGATCTTGCCAATGAGACAAACCAGATGCTCATCTGGATTGCAAGTATATCTCTGCTTGTAGGCGGTATCGGTGTTATGAACATAATGCTGGTTTCCGTAACCGAGAGAACAAGAGAGATTGGTCTTAAAAAGGCTATAGGTGCAAAAAAAGGCAGAATCCGCGCCCAGTTCCTCTCTGAGGCGGTTGCCCTCACAAGTTTTGGCGGTCTCATAGGTGTAGGCGCAGGTATTGCCCTCGCCAAGGTTATCTCTAATGTTATGAAGACGCCTTTTGCATTGAGCATTCCTGCAATGGTAATAGCCGTATTATTCTCCATGGCTATCGGTATCATCTTCGGATTATTCCCTGCAATTCAGGCTTCAAACCTCAATCCTATCGACGCATTAAGACACGAATAAGCATAAAAATTCAGCCCGGACTTTTGTCCGGGCTGTTGTGCTGTCTGTTCAGTTATCAAGTAAAAACAATATAACCGAATTTGAAACAAGGAATCCTTCTGGGGTCAGGCATATTTTCTCATCACTTATGTTAATAAGATTTTCAGGAAGTTTTCCACCTCTTGCCTTAAGCCTGTTGAAAACATTCTCACCGAAACTTTCGGGGGTAATACCCTCTGTGAGCCTTAATGCAAGCATGATTTTCTCTTCTGGTTCTCCGCCTTCACCGTCCTGAACCGGCTCAGTTCCGTTAATGAATTTATCGAGATTTCTGTCATAATAGAAGCGCCTGCCGTCAATGAAAGAGTGGGCAGATGGTCCGATTCCTATGTATTCCTCACAGTGCCAGTATTTTGTGTTGTGCCCTGCCATAAAGCCTGCTTTGCAGAAATTGCTTATCTCATACTGATTATAGCCGTGCTTTGCAAGTTCGTTTACCATAAAGAGATAGAGGTCACCGGTTTCATCATCATCGAGGCTTTCTATGCCTTTTCTGCCGAATACGGTATTTTCCTCAATTTTGAGTATATATGAGCTTATGTGCTGAACTCCAAGAGATGCACAGAATTCTATTGAGTGCCTGAGTTTATCCTCTGTCTGGTTCGGAAGCCCCATCATAAGATCGAGGGATATGTTGTCAAATCCTGCCTTCTGTGCGGATTTCACCGCTTCTGCGGCCTCTTCTGAGCTGTGTTTTCTGCCCAGAAATTCAAGCTCATCGTCATTGGCTGACTGTAAACCCATGGACAGGCGGTTGAATCCGCCTTCCTTTATTGTTCTGAAGAATTCAAAGTTAACAGAGCAGGGATTCGCCTCAACTGTTATTTCCGCATCTTCAGTAACTTTAAAGAATTTCTTACATGCAGAAAGTATTTCACACAGATTATCCGCACCCAGCAGACTTGGTGTGCCGCCGCCGAAATAGACTGTGTCAACAGGTCTTTCCCCATAATTATCGGAATACACCGAGAGATATTTTACTATGCTCTCGGTGTATCTTTTTAACATATCACTGCCCTTTAAAGGTGGTCTCGAGTAGAAATCACAGTACGGGCATTTAGTGGCACAGAAGGGGACATGTATATATATGCCGATGTTTTTCATCAGTCTTCGTCCAGCTTGAGAACAGCCATGAATGCCTCCTGCGGAACCTCAACAGAACCGAGCTGACGCATTCTCTTTTTACCTTCCTTCTGCTTTTCAAGGAGCTTCTTCTTTCGGGTAATATCACCGCCGTAGCACTTTGCAAGAACGTCCTTACGCATGGCACGAACAGTCTCACGGGCGATAATCTTACCGCCTATGCAGGCCTGAACAGGAACCTCGAAGAGCTGTCTCGGAATTTTATCCTTGAGCTTTTCGCACATTCTTCTTGCCTTTGCATAGGCCTTTTCGGAGTGAATGATGAAGCTTAATGCATCAACAACATCACCGTTGAGCATGATATCGAGCTTAACAAGGTTGGATTTCTCGTAACCCTTAACCTCGTAGTCAAAGCTTGCATAACCTCTTGTTCTTGACTTGAGGGCATCGAAGAAGTCGTAGATAATTTCATTGAGCGGAAGCTCGTAGTGAATATCAACACGGTCTGTGTCAATGTAGCTCATATCCTTGAACACACCGCGTCTGTCCTGACAGAGCTCCATGATGTTACCAACATACTCGGTTGGTGAGTAGATGTGGGCATTTGTGATAGGCTCCTCGGCCTCTTTGATGTGAGAAGGATCCGGGTAGTTTGTCGGGTTATCGATGAGTACTACACTTCCGTCTGTCTTTGTGATTCTGTAAACAACGGATGGTGCTGTGGTAATAAGGTCAAGATTGAACTCACGCTCAAGTCTTTCCTGAATAATCTCTGTGTGGAGAAGTCCTAAGAATCCGCAACGGAAACCAAAGCCGAGGGCTATGGATGTTTCAGGCTCAAATGTGAGAGCGGCATCGTTGAGCTGGAGCTTCTCAAGTGCTTCACGAAGATCTGAGTAGTGGGCGCCGTCTGCAGGGTAAATACCGCAGAATACCATAGGCTGAACTGTACGGTAACCCGGGAGAGCCTCACTTGCAGGATTATCAACTGTTGTGATGGTATCACCGACACGGGCATCTCGAACATTCTTGATGGAAGCGGCAATGTAACCGACTTCGCCTGCCTCGAGCTTTCCGATTGGGTCGAGGGATGTGGCTCTTAAAAGTCCGCACTCTGTGACAACGAATTCACTGCCGACCTGCATCATTCTGATGGTATCGCCTGTGTGAACAGTACCTTCCTTTATTCTTACATAGGCAATAACGCCCTTGTATGCATCATAGTAAGAGTCGAAGATGAGCGCCTGAAGCGGAGCATCCTTGTCACCGACAGGTGGTGGGCATTCCGCAACAATTTTCTCCATAACCTGATCAATGTTGAGACCGGTCTTTGCGCTGATTCTCGGGGCATCCTCTGCAGGAATACCGATGACATCTTCAATCTCTGTGGCAATTCTCTCGGGATCGGCACTCGGAAGGTCAATCTTGTTGAGAACAGGAATAACCTCAAGACCTGCATCAACAGCAAGGTAAGTATTGGCGAGGGTCTGGGCCTCAATACCCTGAGATGCGTCTACAACGAGAACTGCACCCTCACATGCGGCGAGGGAACGGGAAACCTCGTAGTTGAAGTCAACGTGGCCGGGAGTGTCGATTAAGTTAAAGAGATATTCTTCGCCGTCCTTTGCCTTATAGTTGAGGGAAACGGCATGAGCTTTGATTGTAATTCCTCTCTCTCGCTCGAGGTCCATGTTATCAAGGAGCTGGTCCTCCATGTCTCGAAGGGCGACAGACTGGGTCTGCTCGAGGATACGGTCGGCAAGTGTGGACTTACCGTGGTCTATATGTGCAATAATACTGAAATTGCGTATTTTACTCTGATCCATTTTTCTTCCTTTTATCTGTAAATAATAATGGTAAAAATATACCATAAAACCGAAAATTTTACAAGAATACAAAAGCTAAAATAGTAATGAGTTTTGCAGCAGGTTTTTTGTAATATCTATTGCAATTTTACTCAGATTTATCTATCATTTAATTATTATGATATAAGGTAAGGATTATCCATGATTAACATGAAAAAAACAGCTTCGCTTCTGTTGATTCTTCTTCTGATGATAACAGTTTGCGGTTGCAGTAACAATACGAAAATTTACAACAGGCTGTCGGAGAACAACAATCTTTCCGCACCCGAGGAAACAGGGGAGAGCACAGATTCTTCCGTTGCAGGTGAACTTACAATTTATACCTTCGGCACAGAGCCACAGCTTAAATACCTGGCGAACAAATACATGCAGGTTCATCCGAATGTGGTTATAAATATCGTGAATGCAGACCACGATTCCGAAACCGAGATGATAGCCAAACTTACAAGCGGTGAAGCAGGGGATATTATCGATCTTGAAAAAATCGATATGTATAAGTACTCCGGCTCAGGTCTTTTTGAAAATCTGTATAAATATATGAATGATGACCCCGACTGGAATGAGGACGATTATTACACAAATATCTTCAAGGCCATGGAGATAGATGACAGGCTCCTCGGTATGCCGTATTCATTCACATATACAACCGCAAGATTCAACAAAACCCTGCTTAATGAGTTAGGATATAACACAGACGAAATAAACGAAATCGACTGCTACGGAATATATGATATTTACCTGAAGGCCATGCGGGAAAGTCACTACGGAGAGAACATAAAGCTCTCCGACTGGGCGATGTTCGATGTGGAAATAGGAACCTTTTTCAATCCTGTTACCGATGTGTGCGATTTTGAAGGCTTCGAGAAATACCTCAGTATTTCGAAGGAAATAGATGCCCACAAAATAGGTTTCACAACTTTCTCGAATAATCCGTATATAGATGACCTGACACTTACCGAAAATCAGATTCTGAAATGTATTTATCCAAGTCCTGCGGATATGAACATACGCCAGTTTAAATTTCAGAACGACCTGAATTCTCTGCCTGTAACGGTGATTGATTCAGATGGTAACATTCCGTTTACCGTAACCCAGGGTCCGTATGCAATAAGCTCAAGAAGTGCATATAAAGATCTCGCATGGGATTTTCTTAAATATTGTGTGTCAGACATAGACTATAAGAGCAAAATGTCAAGGGGCATGGATTTTGCGGGATTCTGTATTAACCGAAATACAAATGCTCAGTTTTATGACAGAATAAATGTAAATAATACAGAGGGACTTTTTGATGATCTCGATGCCTTTGTTGACAGACTGAGTGTATACAGTTTCTATAATGATGCCGGAGAAGCCATAAGAAAAGAAGTCGACAAATATCTCAGAGGTCAGAACGATGAGATAATAACAGCGGAAAACTGCCGCAAAATCGCCGAGAAATACATGGGGGAATGATATGAAAAATACAAGCGGAAAAATAAAAATCGGACCCTTCGTGTGTACCATGCCGAGCCTTATCGGAATAATAGTCTTCTGGTTTGTGCCTTTCGTAATATCTTTTGGCTATACCATGGTAAAATCCTCTTCCGACAGCAGTTTTGTCGGCATGGATAATTTCAGAAATGTATTCGGAAGCAAAACCTTCACACAGGCGGCCATCAATACCATAATTTTTGTTGTGGCGGCGGTTCTGCTTGAGTTTGTTTTTTCCACGGCAATTGCAATAGGGGTGAAAAATCTGAAGAAATACCGGGGAGCTGTACTTGCGGTACTCATTTTTCCCATGGCGATTCCGTCGGTTTCCATTTCATATTTCTGGAATCTTCTCTTTTCCGAAAACGGATTTGTAAGGCTCCTGCTTTTTAAGTCAGGTCATCCTGAAATTGATATAACCTCCGGCCCTGTTACAATGGTAATTGCTCTTTTTATCTTCCTGTGGAAATATACGGGCTTCTGTGCGTCTCTCATGTTTACAGGTCTTCAGGATATACCTCAGGCTTATTATGAGGTTGCTGAAATTGAGGGACTCGGGAAAATAAAGCAACTGTTCAGCGTAACTCTGGTATATCTCAGACCGTCAATCATACTGGTTACGATACTTACCTTTATTAATTCGTTCAAGGTTTACAGAGAAATATATCTGCTGTATGGTTCCTATCCGTCAAGTTATGTTTATATGCTTCAGAATTACATGAACAATCTGTTTGAGTCGGGTAACATAGTGAAGCTTTCCACCAGCGCATGGATAATACTTGCGGCTTTGCTCATACCGATAGTGGTTACCCTGTATCTTCAGAATAAATTCAGCAAGGATTTTTACTGATATGAAAAAGAAAATTAAAAGAGCACTGCTTCTTTTTACTTTTGCAATACTCATCAGCGGTGCTTTGTTTCCGATTATTTACATAGTTTCAAACTCATTCATGAGTTCACAGGAGCTGGAGGAAAGATATACCGAACAGTCCACTTTTCTCAATGCCGATGAACCACATTACGGCAAACTTCACTATGTCAGAATGTCGCTTGTTCCCGAGGAGTTTTCCACGGATTCCTATAATACCATTGCTTTGGGAAATCCCACATTCTGGAGAAGTTTCTGGAACTCCGTGATAATCATTGTGCCCATACTTTTCTTTCAGCTTCTGCTGGCACCGCTCACGGCCTACGGATTTGAGATGAGTTCGTTCAGGTTCAAGGAAGTCATTTTCTACTTTTATATTGTGGTTATGATGCTCCCCACGCTGGTTACCCTTGTTCCGAATTATCTGCTTACTCAGTGGCTTGGACTTTCGGATTCCTATCTTGCGGTTATTCTGCCGTCAATACTTAACCCCATAGGTGTGTTTATGATACGTCAGCAGTTAAAAAGTTTTCCCCGTTCCATTATTGAGGCGGCAGAGCTTGACGGAGCAGGAACATTCAGAATTTACCGTCAGGTGGTTCTTCCCAACATAAAGTCCTCCATAGCTGTTTCCATGCTGATTATTTTCTGTGATAACTGGAATATGATTGAACAGATTCAGATTTTCATAACAGGGAATTATGCCAAAACTCTGCCTGTTTTCCTGTCTCTGAGGTCGGCCAACATAAGTCCGTTCTTTCTTGCCGCATCAGTTGTGTTTGTAATTCCTGCGGTGTTTGTGTTCGCCTACGCCATGCACAGAATAAACGAGAGTGGTATTTACGGTAAGGAAGTGAACAAATGAGAAAGCCTGAAAAATTCAATGTTATATTTTCAATCTGCCTTGCGGCGTTTCTCTCGGTGTGTGCTTATTTCACGTGGAATACCTATACTTCATACCGTGATGCAAGGGTAGGCGCATATATTGCTTACCCAAAAGAGGGAACGGTAAATTATACGGTGGATCAGTTTGCCTATGTGAAAGACCCGAAAGAACTGGGTGTGGAAACAGAATACAGTTATATAGGTGAGCTGAGTTTCAGAAAGAATTACATCACCCCCGAGATATTCCCTTTGAACAGCACAGTAAAAGTAATTGTGGGAGAATATGAGGAACAGGGTGAGGTAATAGATATAATTTACGAAAAGAATCAGCTTGGTTCCATGAGTACGGAATATGTTTATTACATAGGTTTTGACTCTGATCATGTTGATGATAATATTGCCGCATATCAGGTAATTTATGAGTGTGACCCCATTGAATGTGAGTACACCCTGCCTGCATCTGCCGTCAGTGTAGATTCTGACATGGATTGTGTTTTTGTAATTGTACCGAAGGACGGAGTTTTCGGCACAGAATATGTGACAAGAAAGGTACTGCTTAGTGTGTGGCCGAGAAGTGCCACAGGTAATCAGCTTGTTCAGATTAAAGAACTCCCTGCGGAGCTTACAAAATATCCCGTGCTTATTAAAACAGACAGAGCTTTGAGAACAAGAGCAAACCTTGAGGGAACAGGCATATCCGTAAACCTCATGGAATATGAATGGGAAGAATAAAATAAAAAGTCCTCGAAAAAATCGGGGACTTTTGTCATATATCAGTTTATTGATTTGTATGCATCGGGTAAACAATCAATTAAATCCGTAGGCAGCATGGAAATCTGTCCGAATTTCTCCGTGGCGATATCTCCTGCTCTGCCATGAATAAAAACACCGAGCACTGCCGCATCTTCAGGTTTCATGCCCTGTGCAAGAAGTGATGAGATTATTCCCGCAAGAACATCTCCGCTTCCGCCTTTTGCCATGCCCGCATTTCCTGTAAGATTCAGCCATGTTTCCCCATCAGGTGCGGAGATTACTGTTCCGCTGCCTTTCAGTACGGTTATAACACTGTGCTTTTCTGCAAAATTACTTGCAGTGTTTATTCTGTCAGACTGAATATCCGCAATACTTTTTCCTGTAAGACGTGACATTTCACCGGGATGAGGTGTTACGATAATCTGTGATTTTGATTTTTCGATTAAATCCATATTGTTTGCAATACAGTTCAGGGCATCGGCATCAAGAACCATGGGAACTTCAGCTTCTTCAATCAGCAGAGGTACATACTTTTCAGCATCTTTTCCAAGACCGCAACCGCAGACTATCGCACTTGCGGACTTTATTGCGGATTCGAGCTTTTCTTCGCTCTCTTTTGTGGCTTCTTCTGTGGAATAATCAAGTATGGTATAAACCGGTTCGGGAATGTGCGGTGCTATCATGGGGTACAGCTCTTTGGTTACAGCAATGTTTAAAAGTCCGACACCGCTCCTGAGTGCACCCTTTGCGGCCATCATACATGCTCCCAGCATACCCATGCTTCCGCATATCATGAGGAGTTTGCCGAAACTTCCTTTGTTGGAAACGGGATTTCTGTTTATCAGCAGGGCCTTTGCCTCTTTGTCGGAAAGGTAATACATATGTGTTTGGTGGGAATTGATTTCTGTCTGGTTTATTCCGACAGAGGCAACATGAACCTCTCCGCAGAAGGATTTTCCCGGGTGAACAAGCAGTCCCGGTTTAATGCCTGTGAATGTGATTGTGTAATCGGCTCTGAAACAGGCTCTGCTGACTGTACCTATATCACAATGCACTCCGCTGGGAACATCCACAGCAAATTTCATGCCGGTATTGTTATTCGCCAGCTCAATTAATCCTGCAAGCGGTTCTTTTATTTCACCTTTGAACCCGAAACCGAAAACAGCATCAACGATAATATCCGCATCTTTTACAAGGGAATGAATCATATCCGGGTTTTTAAGATAATCCATCACGGGAATAATCGGCTGTAATTTTCCGAAAGCGTTCTGTGAAAGTTCACTTGCCGGCTCACCCTGAGTGAGTATAACCTCCACCAGAGCTTCATGTTCAAAGAGTATGTTTGCCGCAACATAACCATCACCGCCGTTGTTGCCCTTGCCGCACAGTATGGCAATTTTCCTGTGCCTTACATCTGTTTTTGCGAGGATAAATTCCGCTACGGCTCTGCCTGCGTTATCCATAAGCATTTCCATGCTTACGCCGTCCTCCACGGCAATATGTTCAAGAGCTTTTATATGTTCACTTGTGTATATTTTCAAAGTATTTCACCTTCTCAGTCTGTTATCATGTCATCGGGATGAAAGTAATTCCATACATTTACCGCTGACGGATGATTCATTTTTGCGCAGTTTTCCAGCTCTGTGAGGTCTGCCTCGCTTATTGCTTTGACGGTACGGAAGTGTTTCATAAGTGCCGTTGCCCTTGCCTCTCCCATGCCCGATATCTGTGTTAATGTTGAGGATATGGTCCTCTTTTTTCTTGTGGTACGATGGTATCCTATTGCCCAACGGTGAACTTCATCCTGAAGCTGTGAGCATAAAGTAAAAGCCTGCCTTGTGGATGTTATGGATATTTCTCCGCCTGTAACGGCAATGGCTCTTGTTCTGTGGGAATCATCCTTGACCATACCGAAGCATGGTACATTAATATTCATGCTCTCAAGCACGGGGAGTATCGCTCCCACATGCCCCTTACCGCCGTCAAGGAGTATGAGGTTCGGCAGAGTTCCGAAGTAATCGTCATCACCGAGTTCTTTGTGTTTATAGTATTCCTCGAATCTTCTTGTTATAACCTCACGCATGGAGCCGTAGTCGTCCTGACCTGTGACAGTCTTAATCCTGAATCGTCTGTAACCTGCCTTATACGGTCTGCCGTTTCTGAAAACGACCATGCCTGCAACATTGTCCTCACCTGCAAGGTTTGAAATATCGTAGGATTCTATGTATTCCGGAGGTGCTGAAAGTCCGAGCAGTCTTGCCAGTTCATCAAGGGCAGATAGCTCTCTGCCGCTTCTCTCCGTACCCTCTGCGAGTTTTTCAGCGGCATTTGCACGGCACATTTCAACCAGTTTTAGCTGGTCACCCTTTTGCGGAATATGTATGCTTACTTTGCGCTTTGCCTTTTCCGTGAGCCATGCTTCGAGGAGTTCTCTGTCGTCGCACTCTCCGTCAATGGTAACCTGCGGCGGAACTCTGTCTCTGTCGGAATAATACTGTCGTATGAATTCAGCTCTGAGTTCCTCTATGTTTTCTATCTCCGTGAAACTGAAATTCTCTCTGTCGTAAAGTCTGCCGTCCTGAAACTTCAGCACAGCCACAACGCATTTTGTGTTACCGAAGGAAACCGCTATTACATCCTGATCTCTCACACGGCTTTCCACAACCTTCTGCTTGTCCCGCATGGCTTTAATCGCCTGAATTCTGTCACGTATTCTTGCCGCTGTCTCAAACTCGAGGTTCTCGGCGGCTTCTTCCATTTTATCGGTCAGGCTCCTGATTGCCTCGGTGGATCCGCCTTTAATAAAATCGAGAGCCTCCTGCACAGCTTCGTTATATTCCTTCTCGTTGGTTTTTCCTCTGCATGGTGCGGAACACTGGTTTATATAGTAATTAAGACATGGACGGGATTTACCGAAATCCTGGGGAAATTTTTTATTACATGATGGAAGTTTGAAAATCTTCTGTGCCTCATCTATGGTCTGCTTTATGGTCCATGAACTCATGTACGGACCTATATATTTTGCACCATCGTCGGCAATCTGCTTTGCCTCGCTAATCTTGGGCCATCTGCCTGCGCTTACCCGAATATATGAGTAACCCTTGTCGTCCTTCAGGAGGATATTATACTTAGGCTGGTGGTGTTTAATCAGGCTGTTCTCGAGAACCAGAGCTTCAAACTCGCTGTCCGTAACAATGTATTCAAAGTGGTGGACATGCAGAACCATCTGCTTTACTTTCTCCTGATGGTTTTTGTCGGAGCCAAAATACTGGCTTACTCTGTTCTTTAATGCCTTCGCTTTGCCGACATATATAATTTTATTGGATTTATCGTACATCAGATAAACTCCCGGCTGAAGGGGGAGTGCCATGGATTTGGCTCTGAGTTCAGGTAATTTTGGATTAAGTTCAGTCATATTCTCACCGCTTTTTCTTATGATAAGCTGATTTTATCATATTATGAATTTATCGTCAAAACCATAAAATTATTTCCATATTTTGCCGTGAAAGGTGTATAATCAGATTGTGGATTTTTTATTAAGGTGGGATTAATTATGTCAGAAAAAATGAAGGCAGTTTTCACCACAGAACCGGGCAAAAGTGAAGTAAGAGAAGTTCCCATGCCAAAAATGAAAGACAACTGCATAATGATAAAGCAGAAATATGTGGGTGTGTGTATGTCAGAACATTACGACTGGGCAAATGTGGGAGGCCGTTTCGGTCACGAGCCTATGGGCGTTGTGTGTGAAGTCGGTAAAAATGTAAGAGGTTTTGAAGTCGGAGACAGAGTATCGGGACTATGGGGAAGCGGTCTGCCGGGAGCAGGCGGTATGGTACAGTATGCCGTAGTGAACCCAAAGGAAAACACAGTGATAAAACTTGCGGATAATGTTAAGGATGAAGATGCTGTTCTTGAGCCACTTGCCTGTCTGTTCTCTGCTGTAAGCAAGGCGAACATCGACATGCCGAACACGAAGGTATGCGTGGTGGGTTGCGGTTACATGGGCTGTGGAGCAATATCCATACTCAAGTTAAGGGGAGCTTATGTTGTTGCGGTGGATCCAAAGGAAGCATGCCGAAAGAATGCTCTGAAATACGGTGCCGATGAAGTATACGATGTGGATGAAGCCCTCGAAAAATACGGAATGGCATCCATAGGCAAAGGTGTGGCAGGAATTAACTCCTTTGAAAAACAGGGCTTTAAAGTTGTTATGGAATGGGGAGAAACCAGCGAATCTCTCAATGTGGCCATAGAACTCACACGTATGCTCGGTCAGCTTTGCATAGGTGCCTACCATACAGGTCCGTCAAGAACCATAAACATGCAGCTCGCCAATGTTAAAGCGATAGACATGCTCTCAACTCATCCGAGAGATATGGACAGAACCGCCATCGGTGCAAAAACTGCCGCAGATATGCTTGCGTCAGGTACTTGGAATTTCAGAGATATTCCCACAATGATTTACCCGATAAATGCCTTTGATAAGGCACACAGAGAACTCGAGTCAAAATACGGTCACCACATGAAGGCACTCATTAACATGGAAATGGAAGACGGTGAGCCGTATCTGATTAACGGAGAGGGCTGATTCTGTGAAGGATTCGGCATTTTTCGCAATTTGTCGGGCTTTTGATTCGCTTATATTATACAAGTCAATGTCTTGACATTATCACTTTATAATAATAGAATTATATGGTTAAATATGTATAATAAAGAAAAGAGAGAATCATGAAATATAAACATTTTTCGAAAGTGATATCTCTGCTCATGGCACTGACTATGGCTGCTTCTGTTTCCGTGTCTGCCTTTGCGGATGAATACTATGATGATTATTACGATGAATACGGCGATTATTACGAAGAAGACTACGGATACGATGATTATTACTCAGACGATTATTCCGAAGAGTATGAAGAAGATGAATACGGCAGCGAGGAAAGCGAAGAGAGCGAGGAAGAATCTCAGGAAGAGGAAACTTCCGAGCCTGAGCCAACTCCTGTTCCAAAAATAAATCTCAACAATAATACCGAGAATTCAGAGGGTACTGCCGATACTCAGGGTAATACGGCAAATCTGAGCGTTCCGGATGCGTCTGCCGATTTTTATGTTTTCGATGCACCTTCCGCAATCGGGGAGAGCACAAGAAAGAAAATCATCGATACAGGCACTTACCTCAATTCTCAGTACGGAGCACAGATTGTTGTTGCGGTTGTAAACTCCATTAACGGTACAGACATTGAGAGCTACACCAATGCCATGCTGAAAAGCTGGAAGGTCGGCGGTGACAAAGGTTACGGAATCATTCTTCTGATGGATGTAAACGGAGATGATTATTATTCCATTTCCGGTGAAGCTTTGAAATCAAAGTTCACATCAGAGGTTCTTCAGAAATATCTTGATGATTATGTAGAGCCAGATTTTGCCGCAAAGAACTACGATGCGGCGGCGCTCAGTTTCACAGATGCTGTTTCATCGGATTTAGGCACATATATGGAAGGCCTTGTTGCTTCAGGTGCCGTTACCGTTAAAACAGTTGAAAATCAGGCTGTGAACCCTGCGGAAGAACAGGGCACAGAGGTAAAGCTTGACAAAACCGAAAAGAAGTCAGGCGGATTCCTCGGCTTTATAAAAGGTCTGCTTATTTTTGTTCTGGTTGTAATTGTTATCATATGCGCTGCTCTTGCGGTAATTGTCGTTCACGGACAGAATGTCAAAAAGAAGAGGGCGGCTGAAAAGCGCAGAAAAGCAGAGGCTATGAAAAAGCGCAGAACCGGCAGTTACGGAACAATTCCTCAGGATTCCTACCGTTCTTCAAAATCACGCAGAGATGATTACGGCAGCGGTTCCGATGCTTACCATGACTTTATGAATAAATACTGATACCATAAGACCGCCGGCAAATTAATTGAACCGGCGGTCTCTTTTATTGATTATGAAAAAGATTACAAGTATTATAATTATGATATTGCTGGCGGCAGCTTTTATGTGTGCCTGTGGTGAAAAGAAATCTTCTGAAAAGGAGTTTCCAAAGGTGATAGCATGTATAGGAGACAGTATCACAGAGGGTTACGGACTTGCAAACCCCGATACGGAGAGTTACCCTGCAATACTGCAGGAGATAGCGGGGGACGATACCGCTGTATATAATTTCGGCCTGAGCGGCAGATGTGTTATGACTGACGGAATGGCACCATATACATCCGAGAGATACTATACGCAGAGTCTTGAGCTCGGTGCGGATATGTATATCATTATGCTCGGTTCCAATGATGCAAGAGACGGATACTGGAATAAAGAAAACTTTAAGAATGAACTGAAAACCTTTACGGAGAGTTACATTGAAACAAATCCCGAAGCAAGAATAGTTCTTATGCTTCCGCCTTCATCTTTTCCGAATGAATATAACCCTCAGCCCTTTGGAATCAACCCCGGAATTGTGTCCGGCGAGCTGTATGATGCCGTTTCCGAAATCAGCAGTGATCTGAATACCGAACTTGTTGATATACATGATTTTACAAAGAATCACATGGATAATTTCCCCGACGGAGTACATCCCGATAAAGAGGAAAGCAGGCGTATTGCGGAGTATATCTACGACTGTATTAAATAAATACGTTTGATTTCGATAAGTGCGTTTTTACCGGAATTTACTTCGTTGACACGTTTGTGCAAATATTGATATAATAGTTTTGTATATCAATGTCATAAAATTTTGTTTTAATGCGGATTTTCGTATTAAACCACAAGGAAAAAACATATAATGAAAACAGTGAATATTTTATTTGTATGCACGGGAAATACCTGTCGCAGTCCTATGGCAGAGGGGATATTCCGCTCTATGCTGAGTGAGAATGACACAGAATTTATTAAATGCTCAAGTGCGGGTCTTTCGGCAGTTCCGGGGGATTATGCAAGTGAGAATGCAGTTTTGGCACTCAGAGAAAAGGGTGTTGATATAAGTTCTCACAGGGCAAAAAGATTAAGCGGCGAAGATCTTCCTTTATGGGATGTTTTCTTTGTAATGACAGAAACCCATGCCTTCATTCTTGAACGTGCCGGTGTTCCCGTTGACAGAATCTATGTCCCGAAAAACATAAGCGATCCTTATGGCGGAAGCCTTGAAGATTACAGAATGTGCCGTGACAAGATTTCTTCGGAGCTTGAAAAATTCCTGAATATAATAAGGGGAAAGCTTGAGGAAAATAATAATGCCTGATTTTGTAATTGAGAAAATGACGGAGAAACACATCCCTCAGGTTGCGGAGCTCGAAAAAATATGTTTTTCGGAGCCGTGGAGCGAAAATTCTCTAAGAGAAGAAATCGAAAATCAGGATGCGTATTTTATTGTTGCAGCGGGTGATGACGAGGTTCTCGGTTATGCCGGAATGCACCTGAGTTTCGGGGATGGTTTCATAGATAACATAGCGGTTTTTCCTAATCACAGAGGCAGAAAAATAGGAGAAAAACTGACCGCTGCACTAATTGAAAAAGCGGGAGAAAACGGCGAATTCATTACTCTTGAAGTAAGAGAATCAAATACACCCGCAATAAGACTTTATGAAAAACTCGGATTTGCCGAGGTCGGAAGGCGCAAAAACTTCTATACCGACCCAAGGGAATCCGCAATAATATATACATTGAATTTTAATAAATAAAGGGAAAGAACAAATGCTTATACTTGGAATTGAAAGCTCATGTGATGAAACAGCGGCTGCCGTTGTAGAAGACGGCAGAAGAGTACTCTCAAATGTTGTGGCATCACAGGTTGAGGAACATAAACTTTACGGAGGAGTTGTGCCGGAAATTGCATCAAGACGACACAGTGAGGCCATAGTCGGAGTTGTAAATGAGGCCCTTGAGCAGGCCGGTGTCACCATCGATGATATTGAGGCTATTGCAGTAACATACGCTCCCGGTCTTATCGGAGCACTTCTCGTAGGTGTGAATTTTGCAAAGGGACTTTCCTTTGCGGCGAACAAGCCTCTTGTTCCTGTACATCATTTAAGAGGTCACATTGCATCCAATTTTATCAGCACGGAAAACCTTGAGCCGCCTTTCCTCTGTCTTGTTGTTTCAGGCGGACACAGCCATATTATAGAGGTCAGGTCCTACACAGATCTTCATATCATAGGAAGAACAAGGGATGATGCCGCAGGCGAGGCTTTTGACAAAGCCGCAAGAGCCATGGGCATGCCTTATCCCGGTGGAATCATGATGGATAAAATTGCCGAAGAGGGTAATCCTGAGGCTTATAAACTTCCTATACCGAAGGTTGCGGGTGCTCCGCTGGACTTTTCATTCTCAGGACTCAAGACCGCGGTAATCAATACCATTCACAATGCGGAGCAGAGGGGCGAGGAGATAAACGTAAAAGATCTTTCCGCATCCTACAGAAAAGCGGTTGTTGACTGTCTCACAAAGAATTTCATGCTTGCGGCAGAACAGACAGGCATGAAGAAACTGGTCATTGCCGGTGGTGTTTCGGCAAACTCACTGCTCAGAAGAGAACTTGAGAAGCAGTGTGAGGAGAGAGGCTACGAATTCTATCGTCCTGAGCTTAAATACTGTGGCGACAATGCGGCTATGATAGCAAGCCAGGGTTATTACGAGTATCTTAACGGAAATATTGCGGGGCTGGACTTAAATGCCTGTGCCCAGCGTTCCATTGACTTAGGCTGATAAATACCGGGGAGGGGAAATAAATGAAAAATCAGGCTCTGAAATTAATTTCGGTTCTGTTGGTATTTGTTCTTGCATTCGGTGTGTGTATTGTTCCGACTTCCGGAGGATATTCAGTGAGTGCGGCAGGTTCAACATCAAACACAATTCAGTTCTGTGCTGTTCTCAAAACAAGCACTCCGCTGAGACTTACCGCAAAAGCGAGTTCTCTTATCATAAAGGTTTATCCAAAGGGAACAAGTATGTATGTTTATTCCACATCTGGCAGCTATTACTATGTAAAAATCGGCGGTAAACTGGGATATGTTCCTGTTTCATCTGTAAAAAACGGTAATGCTGTAATTAACGGACAGAGTATCGTAAACATGCGCTCAGGTGCGGGTAAGAGTTACAGTGTAATTAAAAAAATCAATGCAGGTGCAAGAGTATCCCTCATTTCCTATGGTTCCGAATGGTCAAAGATTCTGTATGACGGAAAAAGAGGATATGTGCTTTCTTCACGCATTAAGAAAGATGCCGTGTCCACAGCTGCAACAGTAGAAGAGAACGTTGCTTCTGTTAATATCAGATCAAGAGTTTACCTTTCTGCTTCTGGGGATTCCGCTCAGCTTGGGACTCTCGATATAGGTAAAGAGGTAACTTTACTTTCCGTTTCTCCTGAATGGTGTAAAATCAGATGTGGTAATATAGTCGGATATATAAAAACAAAATATCTCAGAAGAGGAAACGGTTATTCCAGAACAACCGCATCGCTCAGAGCTTCCGCATCTTCCACAGCAACAGTAAAGGCAAAACTCTACACCGATGAAAGACTGACAATAGTTAAGCAGGGTGAAGAGTGGACTCAGGTTATTGCAGCCGGTGTAAAAGGTTATGTGCTGACAAAATGTGTAGGAAAAGATAAGGTATATTCCGTGTCCGAGCAGAAGAACAGCGTTTATACTCTCACTGCTGATGTAAAGTTCAGAACATCTCCGGGCGGAACCCTTATCTCCACTCTCGAAAAGGGAACAAGTGTAAAAAGAATATCCGAGAGCGGTGGATATGTAAAAATCCAGTACGGTTCCAAAACAGGTTACATTCCATCCGGAAATATGAAGACAGGAAATGCCTATGTTCTTGCCAATCAGGTTCCTGTAAAAACTTCTGCCTCCAAATGGGCACGAACAATAAGAACTGCCGGATACGGTTCAAGAATCACTGTGCTTTCTACAGAAAACGGCTGGTCAAAGGTTCTTATCGGAACCACAGAAGGATATATCGAAAAGGGTCTGTACGAGAAGGATTACAAGGGAGATACCGATTTTAACCCTAACAGACTGGTTTTCTACACAAAACAAGCCACATCATTATATAAAACCGCATCATCTTCCTCAGGGGTTATCACCTCTCTTCCAAAGGGAAAAGTCGGCATAAGAGTTCAGAAAACAGGAAATTATTATCGTGTTATTGCAAACAGTGCGGTTGGCTATGTCAAAGCAGATGATATATGTGTCGGTAACGGTATAGTAAATGCCTCCGGTATTGATGTTGTTACAAAGCCGGCTGCCGGTTCTTCAGTGGTTACAACCGTAACAAAGGGCAACAGGGTCACTGTTCTCAAAGAATCCGGAGATTTCTACTATATCAGAACAAACGGAAAATTCGGATATGTCAACAAGGCACACGTCAAGAAAATCGTAAAAGATTTCACATACAAAGCAGCCGAGACATGCAAACTTGTACAGAACACAAAAATCTACAAGACTTCAAGCCTGTCATCAGGTGCCCTTATTTCATTACCAAAGGGTAAAACAGTCTCAATAGTAAAATGGTATAACAATTATGCCAGGGTAGCATATAACAATTACGTCGGTTATGTTCCGATTGAGGCATTAAAAACATTTACTTCCGGTAAGACATTATGTGATCTCAATATCTTTTCATCAACAATAGAGGGCAGAACCAGACTTGCTCTTATTCCAGAAGGCGCAAATGTTTCAATTGTCAAAGATTACGACAACAACTGGATGGAGATAAGATACAACGGCATACAGGGATATGTTCTCTCCACATATATTGAAAGAACCAATCCAAGCGAATATACCTGGAGATATGAGAACGGCTACAAGTATGCCTTTGATGCTTCCGGAAACAAAGTAAGAGACGTTTCAGACCTTGTATCAGGCCCATATAAAATTGTCACATACAAGTGGCAGTGCATAACTGTTGTTTACGCAAAGGACGGTCCGAACGGAGGATATACAATTCCGGTAAAAGCTATGATATGTTCACCGGGTATGACTACTCCGACAGGTACATATTATTCTCCATCTTCATACCGCTGGCTCCAGATGGTTGATAACACATGGGCACAGTGGTGTACAGACATTGTAGGAAATTATCTTTATCATACAGTTCCTGACTGGTCTTACAATAATTTTGACCTTGAAGTTGAGGAATTCAACCATTTAGGAGACATTCGCTCCCTCGGCTGTATCAGACTTCTTTCTTCCGACTGTAAGTGGATTTACGATAATACAACCTATGGTCAGCAGATAGTAGTTACAGGTGAAAATGCATCTCCTATGGAAAAACCTGAAAACATTCAGATTCATTCATGGCATACATGGGATCCGACAGATCCAACAGCACATTATAAGTGTACTGAAATTACCTGCCATTAAACATTTATGAATATGAGTTCCCATGGCTTTGCTGTGGGAACTTTTTTATGTTGACAAAAAGAAATATAAGTGTATAGTAGAAGAAAAAGGGGAAGTTTTTATGAATATTGAACTTGTAAGATTAACAGAAGAATACAAACCACAGCTCATTGAAATGGTGGAAGAATGGAAGGCAGATATTGACAAAAACGGAGGCAATACATCACCGTGGGCTATTTTCAAAAATGACTGCCACGATTTTGAGAATTATCTCGAAAACCTCGAGATCAAAGATGGAGACCCAAGGGGATATGTGCCTGATTCAACTCTGTTCTGCCTTGATAAGGACAGAAATATTTTCGTAGGGGCTGTTAATATCCGTCATTACCTGAATGAAGGTTTGCTGAAATCCGGAGGTCACATTGGTGACGGAGTGCGCCCAAGCGAGAGAAGAAAAGGTTATGCAACCGCCATGATAGGTCTTGCCCTCGAGGAGTGCAGAAAGCTCGGAATTGACAGAGTGCTTATCTGCTGTGATAAGAATAACATAGGCTCTGCAAAATCCATCATAAACAACGGCGGTATGCTCGAGAACGAAATTATAGAAGAAAACGGAAACATAACTCAGAGATATTGGATAGATTTGTGATAAAATCTCGAATAAAGAGAATTTTCAGATTACTTTTCAAAGATATTTCATAGTAAAAATTAACCCGAAACCGGAGTGTGAAAACTTCGGTTTCTTTTCACATTGACTTTAATATTTCAGAGTGATAATATAGCAAAGTAAGCTGTTTTGAAAAAGAGAATATAAGGAAAGGAATGATAATTTTTGGAAAAGAATACACCACAGAAAAAGAGCAGTATTCTCAGATTTTTCCCGTTTACAAAGGGGTTCAGACTGAGCTTTATCCTGTCGCTTTTGCTGGTTTTAATAGGCGTTGTTGCGAACTATCTGACACCGCAGGTCATAAGAATAACAGTTGACTCGGTAATCGGCAACGAGCCCTTCGCTCTGCCGGAATTTATAATGAACATGGTGAATAAAATAGGTGGCAGAAATGCACTCGTGAAGCATATATTCATATGTGCTTCGGCATCGCTTATACTTGCAGCCATAGCGGCTGTTTCGGACTTTTTCGCAAAGCGCTGTCTTGCCATATCCTGCGAGGGTACAGCAAAGAGAATCAGGGACAGACTTTTCTCCCATATTCAGCGACTGCCCTATAACTGGCACAATAAGAACCAGACAGGTGATATAATTCAGCGCTGCACAACCGATGTTGAAACCATCATGAACTTCATGAATGAGCAGCTGACAGTTCTTCTCAGAACCGTGTTCCTCATAGTGGTTGCCCTGCTGTTCATGTTTCCGATGAACACAAAGCTCTCACTCATTGCACTGGGATTTTTACCTGTAACGGTTGCCTATTCCATGATTTTCTATTATCTCACCGCAAAGAATTTCCAGGCGGCGGATGAATGTGAAGGTCAGCTGACAGCCATAACTCAGGAGAACCTGACAGGTGTGCGTGTTGTCCGTGCCTTCGGTCGTGAGAAGTTCGAGCTTGATAAATTCCACGCAAAAAATCAGGAGTTCACAGACCGCTGGAAAAAGCTCGGCCGTGTAATGGGCTGGAACTGGGGTATAGGTGATATTATCTCATCAGCACAGATTATAGTAATCTGTATTTTCGGTGTAATCTTCACTGTTCACGGAGAACTTACCTCAGGTGAATTTCTTGCTTTTGTATCTTATAACTCCATGCTGGTATGGCCTGTAAGAATGCTCGGAAGAGTTCTCGCTGAGCTTTCAAAGACAAGCATAAGTGCCACAAGACTTTTCGAGATTCTCGATGCAGAGGAAGAAAAGGACTGCGAAAACCCATATACAGGCGAAATCAAAGGTGACATCGAGTTTAAGAATGTCAGCTTCTCTTATGTAGAAGGAGCCGACACAGTTCAGAACATAAGCTTTAAGGTAAAAGAGGGTACAACCCTCGGTATTCTCGGTGCAACGGGTTCGGGTAAATCAACACTTATGTACCTGCTTGACAGGCTCTATGAGCTTCCTGAGGGTAACGGAGAAATCTCCATCGGCGGTATCGATATACGCAAGATGAGAATTGAGGACCTGCGCAGACAGATAGGCATAGTTCTTCAGGAGCCGTTCCTCTTCTCCAAGAGCTTTAAGGATACCATTGCCGACGGCGCAGGCACAAACTCCCTCGAGGAAGTCAGAAAATACGCTGACTTTGCGGTTATCGATGACACAATTCAGACCTTTGCCGAGGGGTATGATACCCAGATAGGCGAGAGAGGAGTTACCATCTCAGGCGGACAGAAGCAGAGAGTTGCCATTGCCCGTATGCTCATGCAGAACACTCCGATAAAGATATTCGATGACAGCCTTTCCGCTGTTGATATGGAGACCGATGCGAAGATCCGTGAATCCATAAAGAATAATGTAAACGGAACAACCATAATCATCGCCCACAGAATCACAACCATCATGAATGCTGACAAGATTATCGTTCTTGACAAGGGCCGTCTTGTTCAGGAGGGCACTCATGACGAGCTGATTAAAACTGAGGGTATTTACAAGAAAATTTACGATACTCAGAGAGCGGCTGACTAAGCCCTCACATTGGTGAAAATATGGATTTTAATTATGATGATCTCAAAGGTATATCCAGTTTAGCCACATGGAAAAAACTGGGGCCTTTTATCAAACCTTATACCAGGTTGCTGATAAAACTTGGACTTTTCATGCTCATTGCATCAGGCGTAGATATCATTATGCCTCTCATGGCAGGTTATGCGGTGGAGCTGTTTGTAGAACCGAACACCCTCGAAGGACTCTGGATATTCGTGCTTGTTTGCATACTCGGTGGCCTGTGCATGTTCATAGGAACCATGAGCATGGCGGTATTTGCAATTGACCTCGAGATGTATATCTCAAGAGACCTGAAGAACGCCCTGTTCGACCATCTTCAGACCCTCGGCTTTGACTACTACAACAGCACACCTGTCGGAACCATACTCGCAAGAACTCTGAGCGACGCGGGAAAAATCGGTACTGTCTTTGCGTGGAGTATAGTGGATATGGTATGGGCGCTGGGCTTTATTATCGGTTCAATCGTGGTTATGTGCGTTATCAATATCAAGCTCGCACTCATAATCATCGCCATAGTTCCGATAGTCGGCGTTATCACTTATATCTTCCAGAAAAAGATACTTGCGGCCAACAGAAAAGTCCGTCATATCAACTCCGAGATGACAAGAAAATACAACGAGGGTATCTCAGGTGCAAAGACCAGTAAAACCCTTGTAATCGAGGAGAAGAACGCAGACTCCTTCAGAGAAACCACAGAGAACATGAGAAGAAGCAGTATTCACGCTGTAATGCTCAATGCCGTTTATGTTCCGATTGTTACTCTCCTCACATCCGTATCCGTTGCCCTTGTTCTCACAAAGGGCGGTAACTCCGTTATCGCAGGGGCAATAGGCATAGGTGAGCTGACAATCTTCATCAACTATGCTCTCGTTATTGCTGACCCTGTTCAGCAGTTTGCGAGAACTCTTTCAAGATTCATCTCCACTCAGGTTAATGTTGAGAGATGCAATTACCTCCTTGAAATTGAACCGCAGATTAAAGATACCCCTGAAGTAGTGGAGAAATACGGCACAGCCTTCGAGCCGAAGAAAGAGAATTGGGAACCTATTGAGGGACATATCACATTTGATGACGTAACTTTCATGTACTCAGACGGTACGGAGAATGTCCTTGAACATTTCAATCTCGATGTTCCCGCAGGTACAACCGTTGCCATAGTAGGTGAGACAGGTGCAGGCAAATCCACACTTGTAAACCTTGCATGCAGATTCTTTGAGCCTACTGGTGGCAGAATCCTTGTTGACGGTGTGGATTACCGTGAGAGAAGCACTCTGTGGCTTCACAGCAACATAGGTTATGTGCTTCAGACACCTCATCTTTTCTCAGGCACAGTAAAGGACAATATCCGCTACGGTCGACTTGATGCCACCGACGAAGAGATTATTGCGGCGGCCAAACTTGTTTCCGCCCATGATTCCATTATGCGTATGGAAAAGGGTTACGACAGTGATGTAGGTGAGGGAGGAGACCAGCTCTCCACGGGTGAGAAACAGCTTATATCTTTTGCAAGAGCCGTTCTTGCCAATCCGAGAATATTTGTTCTCGACGAGGCAACAGCTTCCATAGACACCCACACAGAACAGCTTATTCAGAACGCAATATCCAAGCTTTTGGGAACAAGAACAAGTTTCCTTATCGCCCACAGACTTTCCACTATCCGTCAGGCGGATATAATTCTTGTGGTAAAAAGCGGTAAGATTATCGAGCGTGGAACCCACGAGGAACTCATGAAGCTCGGCGGTTACTATGCCGATCTTTATAACAAACAGTTCTCTGATGAGAGCACAGAAAAAGTATTCAACGAAGTTAAATAAACACCTGAACCGGACTTTCACAGTTCGGTTCTTTTTGTGTAAAAAATACTTGAATTGCACTTTGAAAAGTGTTATCTTATACGCGTATTACGCCTGACATCATGAATTGAAATCAGGCAATTGGAGGATAGTATATGGATAAATTCAGAGACAGCTCACTTTCTCCGAAGGAGAGAGCAGAAGATTTATTAAAACGACTTACTCTCAAAGAGAAGGTAGGTCAGGTTAATCAGAGATTATATGGCTTCGAGGCTTTTAAATGTAACGGAGATAATGTAGAACTCAGCAAAACATTCTGTGATGAGGTAGAGAAGTGGGGAGGTCTTGGCACACTCTACGGTCTCTACCGTGCCGATCCATGGGCAGATAAGGACTACGACACAGGTTTAAGTGACGATAAAGCAATCAGGGCATATAACATGGCTCAGAAGTATATTATGGATCATTCCCGTTTCGGAATACCAATGCTCATGAGCACAGAGTGCCCACACGGTCATCAGGCACTTGACGGTTATCTTCTTCCAACAAACCTCGGTATGGGTGCCGCATGGAACCCAAAGCTTATCGAAGACGGTTTCTCCGTTGTAGGTGAGCAGATAAAAGAGATGGGTGTTGACTTTGCCCTTGTATCCATGCTGGATGTGCTTCGTGATCCTCGCTGGGGCAGAAGTGAGGAGTGCTACGGTGAAGACCCATACCTCTCCGCAAGAAATGCAGAGGCCTGTGTAAAGGGTTGTCTTAATGCAGGTGTGGATGCCGTATCAAAGCATTTCTGTGCTCAGGGTGAAACAACAGGCGGTGTAAATGCCAGCGCCGCAAGAATAGGAGAGAGAGAACTTCGAGAGATTCACTTCCCTGCAATGGAAGCCGCCGCTAAAGCCGGCGCAAAGGGCGTTATGGCGGCTTATAACGAGATAGACGGTGTTCCGTGCCATGCAAACAAATGGCTCTTACAGGACGTCCTGAGGGGCGAAATGGGCTTTGACGGTATTGTAATGGCAGATGGTGTTGCCCTCGACAGATTAAGCGTATTAACAGGCGGAGACTATGCCGCAAATGCAGGTATGGCTCTTGATGCAGGTGTTGATGTCAGCCTTTGGGATGAGAGCTTCTCCCATCTTGAAGAAGCTGTTGAAAGAGGTCTTGTTTCCGAGGAGCTTCTCGACAGAGCAGTTCTTCGTGTGCTGGAGCTTAAATTTGAGCGCGGTCTTTTTGAGCATCCTTATCTTGAGGAGAAAGAGCTCACAGATTACAATAATCCTGAGAAGTATCCTCAGAGCCTTGAAATTGCCCGTCAGGCCGCTGTTCTTCTCAAAAACAACGGCATACTCCCACTTACAGAGGTAAAGTCTGTTGCCGTTATCGGACCTAACGCAGATGCTATTTATCATATGCTCGGTGACTACACACCTCCGCTCAGAGATGGTGTAGGTGCAACTGTTCTTGACGGAATAAGAAAAGAATTCCCGAATGCAGAGATAAAATTTGCACAGGGTTCCACAATATGTGATGAAGATACTTCTGGTATTGCTCAGGCAGTAAAACTCGCAGAGGAAAGCGATGTTGTAATTCTTGCCCTCGGTGGTTCTTCCAGCCGTTTCGGTGGTGCGGAGTTTGACAACAACGGTGCCGCAATTATAGGCAAAGGCAAATTACAGATGGACTGCGGTGAAGGTGTCGATACTTCCACATTAAGACTTCCGGGTGTTCAGAATGAACTTGCCGAAGCAGTATTTGCCACCGGTAAGCCTGTTGTAACCGTAATTGTATCCGGTCGTCCTCATGTTGTCACAGAGATTGCAGAGAAATCAGATGCCCTTATCTGGTCATTCTATCCGGGCCCATGGGGCGGTCAGGCTATCGCAGAAGTTATAAGAGGAACTGTAAATCCATCAGGATGTTTACCTACATCTATCCCGAGGGAAGAGGGTCAGGTTCCTTGCTATTACAACGCAAGAGCCTCCTATGATCCTATGAAGTACCGTAACATAGATAACACACCGCTCTATCCGTTCGGATTCGGTCTGCACTATTCAGACTTCGCAGTGCTTGACACAGAATGCACCGCAAGTATAAGTGTAAACGAGCTCCGCGCAGGTGAGAGTGCAAAGGTAAGCTGTAATGTAGTAAATATCGGTAAAATATCGGGTCACGCCACACTTCAGCTGTATATTCAGGCAAAGAACGGAAGCATAGTCCGCCGTGTAAAGGAACTCAAGGGATTCGATAAGATTTATCTTGAGCCGGGCGAGGAAAAGAGGGTTGAGTTAAGCCTTTCCCTCAATGAACTCGGAGTTTGGAACAGACAGATGAAGTTCGATGCAGAGCCAAGCCTTATTCACCTCTATCTTGAGGAAAGCGGTCGCACAGTATGGGACGGAGAGCTGAAAATCACTGCTGAATAATGTATATTTCCAATATGAAAAATTGACTTACAATTGAATTTTTATGTATTTATACAGTATTTCAATAAAGTGTTGAAAATCAGAAAATACGGTTGTAATATAAAAGTGTAATAATCAAACACAAACAGGCACAAAGAGGTGCAGGCGTAAGGTCTGCACCTCTTTTAATATATATACAGGGCTCATTTGTGTATATTCACTAAAATACTTGAATTATCGGTGCTTTAGGTGTATGATTATACAGTAAATTATTTTAAGGTGGTAATTACAATGAAATACGATTTCGAATCAATTATTGACAGAAGCGGCACACATCAGATTGCTGTTGAGGTTGTTCCGATTCAGGGTGCACAGGTAAAAGAAGGTTTCTCCAAGATTCCTATGTGGGTTGCAGACATGAACTTCGCAACAGTTCCGACAATTCAGGAGGAGATTATCAAGAGAGTTCAGCACCCGACATTCGGCTATTATTACATGAGTGATGAGTACTTTGATTCCATCATCGACTGGCAGTCAAAGAGACACGGTGTTATCGGTCTCACAAAAGAGGCTATCGGTTACGAGAACGGCGTTCTCGGCGGTGTAATCTCCGTTGTAAACTGTCTTTGCTCCAAGGGCGACAAGGTTTTACTTCATTCCCCAACTTATGTAGGTTTCACAGGTGTTCTCACAAACAACGGATATGATATAGTTCATTCCGACCTCGTTCAGGATGAGAACGGTGTATGGAGAATGGACTACGAGGACATGGATAAGAAGCTCAAGGAGAACAACATTCACTGTGCTATCTTCTGTTCACCACACAACCCTTGTGGCCGTGTATGGGAAGAGTGGGAAATCAAGAAGGCAATGGAAGTTTATGAGGCCAACGATTGCTGGGTTATCGCTGATGAAATCTGGGCAGACCTCACATTAAACGGAAATAAGCACATTCCAACTCAGTCTGTATCTGATTGGGCAAAGCAGCATGTAGCCGCTATGTACGCTCCATCCAAGACCTTCAACCTTGCAGGTCTTCAGGGTTCATACCACATCATTTACAACAAGTGGCTCAGAGACAGAACAATCAAGGAGTCCTCACTTTCCCACTATAATTCCTGCAATGTTCTCTCCATGTCCGCACTCATAGGTGCATACAAGCCGGAGGGACATCAGTGGGTAGACGAGCTCAATCAGGTTCTCTCCGATAATGTAAACTACGCTTATGACTTCATCACAAAGAACTTCAAGGGTGTTAAACTCGCAAAGCCTGAGGGTACATACATGCTTTACCTCGACTGTGAGGAGTACTGTAAGGAGAACAACATTACAATCGATGAGCTTCAGATTAAGGGTGCCGAGGTCGGCGTAATCTGGCAGGACGGCCGTCCTTTCCACAGACCATACGCAATCAGAATGAACCTCGCTGTTCCACACAGCCTTTGTGTAGAAGCTTTCGACAGACTCAACAAGTATGTTTTCAATGCTTAATTAAATATAAAAAATGGGAGTGGCAAAAACCACTCCCTTTTTGCGTCTATATATCAGCATTCGCCTTTTTCCATTATAGCTTCGAGTTCTTCCCTTGTGGGTAAGCCCTCATTGTCACCGACATTTGTTACCTGAATTGCACCTATTACTGTGCCTCGTTTTACAGCATCTTTGAGGGAAAGTCCCTCCGCAAGGGCAGATACAACACCGGCGGCAAATCCGTCGCCTGCGCCGACTGTATCAACCACCTTGTTTACCTTGAATCCGGGAACAGTGCCTGAGCCGTTAGGTCCTGAATAGAATGCACCGGAACTGCCGAGCTTTACAACAACATTGGTAACACCCTTTTTATGGTAGAATTCGGCTATTCCCTCAGGAGTATCTCTGCCTGTTAAAATCTTACCTTCTGCAATTCCGGGAAGCACAGTGTCAGCACTCTCTGCAAAGGAATTAAGAGTTCTAATCATTTCCTGCTCACCGGGCCAGAGCTGTGGACGCAAATTAGGATCAAATGAGATAATCATATCAAGATCCTTGCAGCGCTTGATAAGTCTTTTAACAGCATTGCAGGCTGAGGGGGAGACAGCTGGAAACACACCTGTAACATGCAGGAATTCGCACTCACATAAATCGAGCTTATCTATATCATGGGTACTTATGCATGATGCGGCACTGCCTTTTCTGAAGTAGGCGATTTTCGGATCACCCACCGCAGTCTTGCCTTTCATCATGAATCCTGTCAGTTTCTCGTCATCGCGAAGAATCAGGTCAGTGGAGATGTGATTCTCTTTCATTCCACCGAGTATTCTGTCTGCCATTGGGTCATTGCCCAGCTTTGTGCAGTAAGAAACCTCATGGCCAAGTCTTGTGAGACCTACGGCAACATTATATTCAGCTCCCGCAATGGAAGCGGAAAAGTTTTTAACTTCAGAGAGTTCGCCCTCTTCTTTTGCTATGAACAAACCCATCGGTTCGCCGACGAGTACTATTTTTCCGGGCATAATTCCATACCTCTCTTATACGATTGTTCTGATGAAGGTGCATTCACCCTCAATTTTTACCTTGCCTGAACCTGCAGGTATGAAAATGCTGTCGGCAGTTTTGAACTCAACCTCATTCTCAGCACCTATAACCTTACCTGAACCTGTGAGTATCATGAGGGATGCAAAGCTCTTTTCGTCAACCTCGATTTCTGCAGAGTTTTCAACAGCAAACTTGTCTGTTGTGAAATACTTGCACTCACCGAGTCTTGTTACCATTGCATCGTTTAATTCTTTTGCTTCACTCTGCTTGTCTGCTGTGTCTGATGGTGTGAGTTTGCTTACATCAAGAGCCTTGTCAACATGAAGTTCACGGAGTTTTCCGTCTGCGCCTCTTCTTGCATAGTCATATACTCTGTATGTGGTGTTGGAGTTCTGCTGAATCTCGCAGATAAGAATACCCGCACCTATGGCATGAATAGTACCGGACTCAATAAAGAAGCAGTCGCCCTTGTGAACATCTACCTTGTTGAGTACCTCGAGTATGGTATTATCCTCAAGCTTTGCTCTGAATTCCTCTTTGCTTACATCACGATTTACGCCAAAGTAAAGGGAAGCTCCCTCGTCACAGTCCATGACATACCACATTTCTGTTTTGCCGTATTCACCCTCAACTCTTAAAGCATATTCATCACTTGGGTGAACCTGAATGGAGAGGGGATCCTTAGCATCAATAAACTTGATGAGAACAGGGAAGTTATCGAAAGCCTCGCAGTCAGTTCCAAGTACGGATTTACCTGCTTTCTCTATATATTCAGAGAGCTTGAGTCCGTCGAATTCACCGCCACATATAAAGCTTTCGCCTGCAGAATGAGTGGAGAGCTCCCAGCTTTCGGCAACTTTATCATAATTGCAGTTCTTTCCGTAAACATCTCTTAATTTAGTACCGCCCCATAAATAATCCTTAAAGGAAGGGGAGAGCTTTTCTATTTTCATTGTGAATACTCCTTATATAAAATCTTATAGAACAATTATATATCAAGAAGGAAATATTTCAAGGGGAAATAAAAAGAGACTTCCGAAGAAGTCTCTCGAAGAATCTTATCAGTCTGTAGAGAAAGGTAAGAGAGCCAGGACACGAGCACGCTTGATAGCGACTGTGAGCTGACGCTGATGTGCTGCACATGTGCCTGTTACACGGCGAGGGAGAATCTTTCCTCTCTCGGAGATATAACGGCGAATCTTAGCAACATCCTTGTAATCAATGAAATCTGCCTTGTCTACGCAGAATGCACATACCTTGCGGCGTGGCTTTCTCTGCTGTGGGCGAGATGGTCTCTCTGGTCTGTTGTCAGCCATTGTTGTTTCCTCCTGTTAGAATTGTATAGGATTAGAACGGAAGGTCATCATCTGACTCTATCTCGGTAAAATCCAGGTCACTGCCCGATGTGTAAGCAGGGGCAGGCTCGTTATAAACCGCAGGGCGCTGTGGCTGTGCCTGCTGTGCAGAGCCGAAGCCTGCGGACGGGTTGCCACCATAGTTGCCCGAACCGGACTCTGACTTTGAGCCTGTGAAGGATACCTGATCGGCGACAACTTCAAAGGCTGTGCGGTTGGTGCCGTCTTTGGCCTGATATGAGCGGGTCTGAATTGAACCCTGCACGGCTATCATGCTTCCCTTGTGGAAGTATCTGCTGACAAACTCGGCCTGCTGGCGCCATGCGACGATGTCGATAAAATCGGCCTGTCGCTGTTCGCCTGCCTTGACATAAGAGCGGTCAACAGCAATGCGGAAAGTTGTGACGGAAACCCCGCTTGGTGTGGTTCGAAGTTCTGGGTCGGCTACAAGGCGGCCCATTAATACAACTACGTTTATCATAATAATGCAACCTTTCGTGAATCAGTTAAATTCGTATTCGTAAAAATTACTCTGCTTCGATTGCAGACTCAACTGCGATAGCCTCTACATCAACTGCAGCCTTCTTAGCCTTTGGGCCCTCGAGGTATCTTGGGTCCTTCTTAACGATGATGTGTCTGAGGATCTGGTCGTTGATTCTGTAACGTCTGTCGAGCTCAGCTGTGAAATCAGCCTCTGCCTTGAAGTTGATGAGGGTGTAGTAGCCTTCTGTCTGCTTCTCGATCTCGTAAGCAAATCTTCTCTTTCCCCACTCGTCAACACTCTCAAGAGTAGCGTACTTGGAAATGATTCCCTTTACGTTCTCGAGAACTGCCTTAGCATTCTCCTCGCCGTTCTTTGCTGTAACAACAACGATTGTCTCGTAAGAATTGATTACTCCTGCCATTTGTATTGCACCTCCTTCTGGTCTTTGTCGGCCCCGTCGATTTAATCTGTGACGGAGCAAGAAGTAAATTTCTTGTTTACCCGAATGAATAAGCAAAAATATACTCTGCCAATCCATTCAGACTGACAGAGTTATTATACCAAATATTATGATTTTGTCAAGGAAAATCTGTATAACGAAAACAGCCGTTATTTATGCACTTTGACTATAAATACAGCTATATATAACCATGGATAATCTTCTGCATTATTATATATTATCTGAGAGCATTTTGCAATATGCTTGCAAACTATGCTGTATAAATCTATAATCATTTCAGGTGATGGATATGATTTACGGAAAACTTCCGATAGTACTGCTAAGTACAATAGCTTCTGAAAAAAACGGCTCAATTAATTCAATTATTGCCGAGTGTATTCTTAATAATCTCGATGAAGAAATATCCACTCAAGTGGCTCATGACAATAGGAATTTCCCCAAAACAGGAGCGTCCCAAAGCGGGCACTCCTGTTTTTCTTTGGAAATCAGCATCTGTGCAAACCACATAAAACAAAAAAGCTGTGAGATTTTCTGACCTCACAGCTTAAATTTTACATAAACATACCCGGAAGATAAGAAACCAGCATATAGCAGATAATCATTACAACCGCAATGGCTGTATTGGAACCGCCCTTCATGTGAATCTTCTCTTCGTAAACAGTGGTATTCTCAGATTCTTCTCTTGTCTTTTTGATGGTGTCCGCACAGTGCTTCATATACATTCTGTTAGCCTTTGCACCGCAGAAAATCATAACACCGAACATGGCAAGGGTAAGCGCAACAACCGCACCTGAAACTATCAGTATGGTATTATCATTTGCCATGGCATTTGAAAGTGCAGCAGTCAGATCAGCATAGGAGAATTCACCGCTTAATGTGTTCATTGCAGACTGCTCAATAGGGTAGATGAAAAACATCATGAGGAACAATCTTACCATATACAGCAGAAACATAATAGCTGAAGTGATAATACCCTGCTTATACATCTTTCTGTAAAGAAGGTAACCACCGCTGAACAGAAATGCGGAAAAGTTGAATTTATTGCTTTTAAGAGTGTTCATTCTCTTAAAGCTCTGCATGAAATATCTGGTGTTTACCTGAACCAGCTTGGAGGCCTCACCGTAGGTGACATCTTCATCCATTTTTTCAGTCGGATCCACACCACCCATAGGGTCAAACGGATTGAACTGAACTCCGTACATTCCGCCGTAAGTGTTGGCGTTGTTGGGGTTATTCATGTTTGGGTTCTGATAACCGTAAGGTGGAGTGTTCTGCTGTGCGCCTGTGAGTCTTGTTCCGCAGGTGTTACAGAAACTTGCGGAGTGTGGGTTTAATGTACCGCATCTCGGGCACTCGTTGTCTCTTACTTCGTAGGCTGTATCCTGTGGTGTGGGTTCTTCCTGTTTCGGTGCTTCCCAGGATGTATGGGTTGCATGTAAATCAGGGAATATGCAGGCTCCCTTTTCTTCGTAACAGTGTCTGTGGTATGGTGCACCGCATTCTGGACATACTACTATGTCATCTTCGTCATTAAACGGTTTATTGCAAACAGGGCATGGAATCCCTTTGTAACTTAACATATATCTTTTTCGCCCGGCCTCGGGCTTCTCCTTATTATTTTATCTTTTACTATTCTACACAAGTAAGCGATAAATATCAAATATTATACGGTATATTTAAAAGATAATTTACAATTGAAAAAGGGCCGGATGATAAATCCGACCCCAAATTCTTATGCGAATGAGAATACTGTACCTGTCTTGCCGTCGAGAGCATCAACAACCTTATCGAGGGAAGTGATGATAGCCTTCTTTGTCGGGTTGGATCTTACGAATCTCATGCAGGCCTCAACCTTTGGAAGCATGTTTCCTGCAGGGAACTGACCTTCCTCAATGTACTTGCTTGCCTCTTTAAGATTAAGCTTATCGAGATCAACCTGATTTTCTTTGCCGTAGTTGAGAGAAACCTTCTCAACGTCTGTGAGAATGATGAGGACCTCGGCACTTACATTCTCAGCAAGAAGCTCAGCGGAGTGATCCTTATCGATAACAGCCTCAACACCTGTGTAAGTACCGTCGGCATTCTCAATAACAGGAATACCGCCACCGCCGCAGCAGATAACAACACACTTTTCCCAGAGCTGCTTAATGGAAGCAATCTCAACGATTTTCTTCGGCATAGGGGAGGCAACAATTCTTCTGAAGCTGCCCGGTGCATCGTTTACAATGTCGTATCCGAGCTTTTCCTTGTATTCATTTGCCTGCTCCTCTGTGTAGTGAGGACCGATTGGCTTTGTCGGATTATTGAATGCGGGATCTTTCTCATCAACGATAATCTGTGTTGCAACGGATACAACAGGAACATTTATTCCTCTGAGGTTGAGGGCATACTTTAAAGCCTGCTGAATGTGATAACCGATGTAACCCTGGCTCATGGCACCGCAGACATCAAATGGCATCTGTGGGGTGATGTCCTTGCTTGTCTCTGAAGCAAGCATAATGCGGCCAACCTGTGGGCCGTTACCATGAACAATACCGAGGTCATAACCTCTTGCGCTGATTTCTGCAAGCTTCTCGGCAAGGTCCTTAACAACCTTGATCTGGTCTTCTGCGGAAGCAATGTTTCTTGCAGACTGAAGTTCTTTGCCGCCGAATGCGACTACAATTTTATGTGACATAATCTGACACCTCTGAAAATATATGTATTTAATCCCGTATCAGGCTTTTTCGGATTTGCGTCTTGAGCCGATAAAACCAACGAGAATAGTGGCGATTGGGAGCATCCAGCAGAAGAATGCATAAGGTGCATACTCAAGTGGAGAAGCGGAAACGAAGGTCATGCAGTAAATACCGCAGGTGTTCCACGGAATAAGCGGAGAAGTAATTGCGGCACCTAAAAGACCTGCAGAGAGAGCAATATTTGAGAATCCTCTTTTTTTATACTCATCTGCATACATGGCACCCGGCATTGAAATACCGAGATACTGGTCAGGGAGAATAATATTCATGAATATGCAGGTAAGAACTGTGATAAAGTTCATGGAACCGAGGTTCTTTATTCTGATTATGATAGGCTTAACGAGAACTTCCATCTGCTTTGTAGCCTTCATAAGACCACCGAAGCTCATGGCAATGATGATAATGGATATGGATTCCAGCATACCTTCCATGCCGCCTGCTGTGAGAAGGTTGTCAATGAGCTCGTTGCCTGTCTCACTGACATAGCCTGAGAAAGCGTATCCGAAAGCATCACCAATGCTTGAACCCTGATAGAATACAGCAATAATCATACCGGCGACACTGCCGAGAAACATGGATGGGATAGCGGGCATCTTCAAAGCTATGCATAATACCATTACCGCAAGAGGAATTATCGCAACAGGGGAGATATTGAACTGTGAAGCAAGGCTTTCAGAGAGAACAGGAATATCGCTGCCCATCTCACCGCCTGCATATTTTGTTCCTACAATAGCGTAGCAGATAACTGAAAAGACCGCTACTGCAACAGAAACAGGAAGAACCTTCTTTACTATGGCAAATACATCACCGTGAACAACCGCCGCTGTAAGGTTTGTTGCATCTGAAAGAGGGGATACAACATCACCAAGATAAGAACCGGAGATAACACATCCTGCAACCAGTGGAGCAGGCATCTTCAGGGCAAGTCCTATACCCATGAAAGCAAGACCTATGGTGCCGACGGTACCCCATGCACCTATGGCAAGAGAAACTATCATACAGATAATCATTGTTGCAGGAAGAAAAATTGCCGGAGATACTATCTTTAATCCGTAGTAGATAAGAGCGGGAACAGTTCCCGATGCAATCCAGGAACCGACAAGCATACCGATAAGCAGAAGAATAAGTATGGCTTCAAGGGAATTTACAATACCGCTTATCATTCCCTCGAGAATTTCTTCCCAGTTATAACCTATTATAAAAGAAACAACACCCGCCACAAAGCAGCCGAATACCAGTGGTACCTGCGGAGTAAGTCCGAAGCCGACTATGCTTACGAACATAATCACAACCATGGTAACAACGCTTATAAGCGAGTGATACAGTCTGGTTTCTCTGGTTTTCCCTTTTTTGTCCATAATAAAGTAATCCAACCCTTCATACATTTAATTCGTACAAAAATTATAAACCCTGGTATAATACCAAGGTCAATAATGTATATTATTACTAAAATAAAAACTCCACGGTACTGTGTGCATAATACCGTGGAGCCGAAAAGAGGTATAGATCTTATCTTCTGTATGAAAGGTAGATCTTCTTGTAGTCAAAAGTAAGTAAACTTAATTTAATTGAAATTAAGCAAATGTGATAACTGTACCTGTCTTGCCGTTAAGAGCATCAACAGCCTTATCGAGAGAAGTAATGATAGCCTTCTTTGTTGGGTTTGCTCTTACGAACTTCATGCAAGCCTCAACCTTTGGAAGCATGGAACCGGGAGCGAACTGCTTCTCATCGATGTACTGAACAGCTTCTTTGAGGTTCATGTGGTCGAGGTTCTGCTGGTTCTCTTTGCCCCAGTTGATAGCAACCTTCTCAACCTCTGTGAGGATCATGAGTACGTCTGCATCGAGGTTCTCAGCGAGGAGCTCAGCAGCAAAGTCCTTATCGATAACAGCAGCAACACCCTCGAGTGTACCGTCGCTGTTCTCAACAACAGGAATACCGCCACCACCGCATGTGATAACGATGGATGTCTCCCAGAGCTGCTTAACAGCATCAATCTCAACGATCTTCTGTGGAATTGGGGAAGCAACAACTCTTCTCCAGCCTCTGCCTGCGTCTTCCTTTACAGTGTAGCCCTTCTCAGCTACGAGTGCCTTAGCCTCTTCCTCTGTGTAGAAAGGACCGATTGGCTTTGTTGGGTTCTGGAAACCCTGGTCATTCTTATCTACAACTACCTGTGTTGCAACTGTGAGAACAGGGTAGCTGATGTTTCTTGTGTTAAGTGAATATTTAAGAGCCTGCTGAATGTGGTAACCGATGTATCCCTGGCTCATAGCGCCGCAAACGTCGAAAGGCATAGCCGGTGTGACATCCTTAGCAGCCTCTGAAGCGAGGAGGATACGGCCGACCTGAGGTCCGTTGCCGTGAACAACAGCGATCTCGTGGCCAACAGCACTGATATCAGCGATGCGCTCGCATGTGTTCTTTACAACTTCGAGCTGACCTTCAGCTGTAGGTGCGCTGTTCTTGGACTGGAGTGCATTACCTCCGAGTGCGATAACAATCTTTGCCATTGTAAAAACCCTCTCTTATAAAAAGATATAATGTAATCTGAAAATCTAAAAATGTAACGAAAAATTCGATGAAATATAAGTAGTTTAACTGTGATAAATAGTGGTTTTGGGTAAAAAAGAAAATAAAAAATATAAGGCGGCTTAAATCAGCCGACAAAAGCCGCCTTAAAATTTTACTTAATTAACTCTTGAGAGTCGGGGGGAGGGAATTAGTTGATTCCTCTCTCAGCCATGAACTTCTCGAGCTGCTCCTTAGCGCAAGCCTGCTGAAGCTCTGTTGGAGCCTGCTCTCTCTGATACTGTGTGAGGTATACGAGGAGACCTCTCATAGCTGTGAGTCTGTTACCAGCCTCGTCCCAGCAGAGGGAAATCTCGGAGTCAGCAACTTCATCAGTTACGTCCTCGCCTCTTGTAGCTGGTAAGCAGTGCATGAACTTGCAACCGAGGTTACCGAGCTGCATGAGCTCTCTGTTTACCTGGTAAGCCTGGAACTTAGCAACACGCTCTTCCTTTGGAGTCTCGGACTCGTAGAGGCCGTACCATACGTCTGTGTAGATGAAGTCTGCACCCTTAACTGCTTCTCTGTCGTCTGTGATGAGGTAGGAACCACCGGACTCCTTGCAGTTCTTCTCCATGATCTCGATGTAATCCGGGTAAGCGTAGTTAGGATCGGAGAGGCACTTGAGGTTCTCCTGCATGAAGTTAGCCTTAGGGCCGTACTGAACGAATGTCATACCGAGCTTTGTGCAGAGCATACCGAGGGAAGCACAAACCTGTGTGCCGTCACCGGCGAATACAACCTTAACATCCTCGAGCTTCTTTCCCTTTGGAAGGTTCTCAAGAATTGTGCAGAGGTCACCGATCTCCTGTGTTGGGTGGTTCCAGTCGGACATACCGTTGAGAACCGGAATTGTGCAAGCGTCAGCGAGGTCAACAACTGTCTTGTGAGCGATAACACGAGCCATAACGATGTCGATGAGCTGAGAAAGAACTCTACCTGTATCGCCGATTGTCTCATGACCACCGAGCTGGATCATGCCAGGTCCGAGGTACTGAGCGTGACCACCGAGCTGCTCCATAGCTGTCTCGAAGGAAACTCTTGTTCTTGTGGAAGACTGCTGGAAAATCATACCGAGTGTCTTGCCCTTAAGAAGTGGTGGGTTGTAACCGTTCTTAATGCAGTTCTTAATCTTAAGAGAAAGGTTAGCGATGTCGAGAATCTCTTCCTTTGTAAAAGCGTCTGTGTCAATGAAATGTCTGATGCCGTTTGCGTAGCCTCTGTTGTCCATTGTAGTAACTCCTTTGTGTATTTAAATATTTTATATACCGGATTCAGACCGGATTAATAACTGAATAGATTGTACACTTTGGGATAATCCCAATGTCAAGTACAATTTTTGACTTTTTCTTCGTGCGTCATCCCCGCCGGGCAGAGTTGCTGCCCGGTAAGAATAACCGCAGGAGTTTATAGTCAGTATATAATTAAGAAAGACGTAATCTGAATTAAATTACTTTACGATAGCCTTTGGCTGCTGCTGTGTGATGCAGTGGATGTTACCGCCGCCGTAAGCAACCTCAGTTGTGAGAACACCCTCAACCTCATAGCCAGGGAATGCAGCCTTGATCTGCTCAACAGCAAGAGCATCGTTCTCATCACCGTACTGTGGGAGGATGATAGCGCCGTTAACGATGAGGAAGTTGAGGTAGGAAGCGATGGAAATCTCGCCCTCTTCTCTTGGAATAGCACCCTCAGCGTAGTCGATTGTAGCAGCGTCCTTAAGGTAGCATGGCTCCTTAGTTACGCAGAGCTTGTGAACCTTGAGCTTTCTGCCCTTAGCGTCTGTCTGCTCGCAGAGGAAGTTGTAAGCTGCCTGAGCCTCTTTGTAGAATGGGTGATTCTCATCCTCTGTGTAGATGCAGAGAACCTCACCCGGCTTTACGAAGCAGGCAACGTCATCGATGTGGCCGTTTGTCTCGTATGGATCGATACCGTCCTTAACCCAGATAACCTTCTCAACATTGAGGTAATCCTTGAGGTACTGCTCGATGTCTTCCTTTGTCATGTCAGGGTTTCTGGATGGGTGGAGGAGGCACATCTCTGTTGTGATGCATGTACCCTCGCCGTCAACGTGGAAAGAACCACCCTCGAGGATGAACTCGTGATCGTTGAACATTGGTCTGTAAGAATCAGCGTTAACAATCTCACACATCTTTCTTGCAATCATGGAATCCTGATCCCATGGGAAGTAAAGGCCGTCTACGAGTCCGCCGTAAGCATTGAAGCCCCAGTCAACAGCACGGAGGCCGCCCTTATCGTTTACGAGGAATGTAGCACCTGTATCACGAATCCAGGAATCGTTGTTTGTCATCTCGATGATGGAAACATTCTCTGTGCCGCCAAGACGGGCAACTGCGTTCTCGTACTGCTGTGGTGGTACGCACATCTTTACAGGCTCGTGCTTTGCAATAGCTCTAGCAACGTTGCAGAAAGCTTCCTGAGCCGGCTTTGCGCCAAGTCTCCAGTTACCATTCCACCAAGGCCAGAGCATCCAAACGCACTCCTGCTCCTGGCCAAATCATATACGTTCCAGCATGTGGCTCAAATTCACCAGGCATTCTGTAGCCGTCAGCTTTAGGTGTAGTATCAAGTCTCTTTGCCATTTTGAAAAATCCCTTTCTTGTTTATAATAGTGTTTTGAATTTATTGGATAAATTCGTTTAGTACAATAAGTACTCTCTGAGATTTTGTTTACCCCTTAGCCGGGAGGAATCTTTCTCCCGGCAGGAGTAAAAGTAAAATGTGGTTTTTAATTAAGATAAAAGCTTATATCGAATGATTAAGCCTTCTTGCCGTACTTAGCAACAAGAATCTCACCGATGATAACTGCAATAACAGTACCGATAATAACCGGAATGTTACCCCAAACTGTGAATACGATGGAGATTGCAATAAGGATCATTGGAATGATAGCCATAACTGTTGTCATAACCTTTCCGCCGGGAACCTTGAATGGTCTCTCTGTATCAGGATCGTTCTTTCTGAGTCTGAGGAATGCAGGGAAGATTGGGAGATAAGCTGCAAGGAATGTTACGAGGTTAAGAGCGAAGAACGCCCAGAAGAGCTCGTCAAATCCGATCTTCTCCATGATAACGCCGAGGATAACAACTACGGAAGCAACAACGCTGTTGAGCATTGCGGCACCTGTGCAGCGCTCCTTGGAATTTCTCTTACCGAAGATAGCAGGCATGTCACCGTTGTCAGCAGCCATAGCAGCAACTTCGTTAACACCTGTGGACCATGAAGCCATGTTTCCGAAAAGTGTGAGCATGAAGAGGAATGCTGTAGCTGTGATGAGGATACCGCCCTCTTTACCTGTAAGAGCGATAACAGCATCGATCATACCGGAGTCAGCAGTAAGCTCGCTTGCAGGAACACCTGCGCCGATTCCGAATGCGCCAAACATATAAATGAAAGCAACAACGAGACCGGAAATAACAATTGCCTGTGGAATCTGCTTCTTTGGATTCTCCATGTCATCGCTCATTGTGCAGATAACTTCGAATCCGAGAAGGTTAAAGATAATAACAGAAATATAGGAGAGGCTGTCCATATCGAAGGAAGGAAGAAGATCCTTAACACCTGTGATTGGGTTAGCCATGCCACCGTTCTTTACGAGACCGTAAATACCGAGGCCACCAACGAATACTGCGAGAACAACCTTAATAACAGCTGCGCCGTTGAGTATCCAGTTTGCGTCTGCGAGAGATGTGGATGCGATAGCGTAGATGATCCATACGAATGCGAGCTGTACGAGTACGCTTGCAACGAGTGGAAGCTCGAATCCTGTCATATAAGTGATAAGACCAGGAATCATAACTGCAAGAGAAGCCATCCAGAGTGGGAAGTTAACCCAGTAGTACCAGGATGCTCTTGTTGCCATCTTTTTGCCCATACCCTGGGAAACCCAGTCGTAAAGGCCGCCGCCGTTATCATATGTAGTGCCAAGCTCAGAGGAGATCAGTCCATAAGGAAGAAGGAACAGGATCAGCATGAAGAGCCACCAGAAATACTGGCTGTTACCGATGGAAGCAACAGGAGCTGCAGCCTCAGCAACGAATATGACACAGATACAAGTAAGAACGGCATCAATCATTCTAAACTTTTTCTTGCCCATATTGAATATAGACTCCTTTCATTTTACAGTTCGGGAGTTCCACCACCTTATAGCCTTGACCGTTTTCAGCCGGCTCTGCGGGAACCGCCTGGCAGCGTATCTATATGTATATGGTACAATGTTGTAACTGTACAATATTTATATGTACTGCTGGGAGTTCACCGGCATCGGGCAAGGAATGCTTTGGAACTTCCCGCTGTTTTGTTGTGATTGCATTCTAACAGATACAAGCAGAGATTAACATAAACCAATAGATAGATTTATTATGATTTTAAGTTGAACTTTGTCAACCGTTTGACAAATATATATAAACTGTGGTAAACTCCTTGTTAATAATACACAAAGAATTTAAATAGTTTAGAAAAAGTAAACTTTTTCAACAAAAATACCTGCTATGATGTTGCATTAAAATGACGAACATAGTAATATATATTTAGTGATATTGACCATTGTTGATTTAGTGAAAAATATTGACCTTGGTACAATACCAGACTTTATAATTTTCAAAGAGAAAAATATGTTATTCAAATCAGCTTATAACTGTAAAGTTTAACAGCTTTATTTATACTGTTTATATCTATTTATCGGAGTATTAAATGAATATTTTTCAGGTTATTTATGCGATGATTTTACCAATCATCTATATTATTCCAATTATTTTATCGGTTCTGTGCTATAATCAGAGAAAAGAAAGAGACTGTATTGCTGTTGCTGTTCTTTTCGGTGTATATATACTCGACAATCTTGTAATTTTTCTTACGGAGATGGTTCCATGGTTTTCGGAGATATACGATAAAACCTTCATGTATGTTCCCACGTGGAAAACCATGATATACGTTACATCATACGGATGTCTCTTGTATCTTTACAATTTCCTTATAAAAGGAAGGAAACTTTATTTTCTGTGTATTCTTCTGTTCCTGTTTACCTTCTTCCAGATGTTTGTTCCGGTTATGAGGAACAGTGCCCTGAAGGTATGGCTTTACTATCTGCCACCGCAGATATATATGTTCACATACAGTATTATTGCAAGATCAGATATAAAAAAAGCATATCTTACCGCAGAAGGAGAATATAAACAGCTTCTCAAAGATATACTAAAGGTTATGTCATTCTGTCTGATTTTCCCGATATTCATAGCACTTGAAGACAGCTATGTTATCTTCTTCGTGGATCAGTACACCGAAGAAACATTCATTATGAACAGAAATAACTGCGAAGATATTCTACGCATAATAATAACCGTTTTTTCATCCAAGATGATGTTACATCTTCTGCAGACAAAACCTGCGGTTACTGTGCCTGTTGCTGAGGAAATTCCGGCTGATGCAGGTGATAATATCGTAGTTTCCGATATTCCGGAGACTATCGAAGCTGTAAATGAAAGTTCTCAGGAGGCTACGGCTTTTGCGGAAGAAGCTGAAATCTCAGAAAAAGATACTCAGGAGAAACTTAAACTCAATGATTTCTGTGAGCATTACGGTCTCACACCAAGGGAGAAAAGAGTGCTTACTCTGCTTCTTGATAACCTGACAAATCAGGAGATAAGCGATACTCTCATGGTATCCCTCGGTACGGCAAAAACCCATACCCATAACATCTATCAGAAACTTGATGTTCAGAAACGCAGACAGATGATAGAGGTATATAACAATTTCAGAGCATAAAAATAACGGAACGCTGAAATCAGATTGGCGTTCCGTTTTCCTGTTTATTCTTTTTCAGGTAACATGACTTTGAGTCGTTTCATTACATATATACAGGCCGGAATCAGGAAGATATCTGCCATGAGCCATGCGACAGGGTTTGCGAGACAGGCTGCGTTGTAACCGAATCTGCCTACAAGACCGAAGGCAACAAAGCATCTTGCCACCATCTCAAACACACCTGCAAACATTGCGAGGAAAGAAAATCCCGCACCCTGAATGGTATTTCGTGTAATGTGCAGCGGGCTGAGGAAGAAATAGGCCAGTGTATTATATATAAGGAAAGTGTAAATGCAGTTGATAATTTCTGTGTTATCTTTTGATACGAATATCAGAGCAAAGGTTCTGCCGAAGAAGAACTGTATTACGCAGACTACAAGGCAGTAAACAGTTCCTGCAATAACAAGAGTCCAAATGCCCTGCTTTATTCTTTTATAGTGTCCGGCACCAACATTCTGTCCTGTGTATGTCGCCATGGTCATTCCGATGGAATCAAGGGCAATGGCAAACAGCATGTGGATTTTGGAACCTGCTGTGATTGCCGCAACATAAACAGAACCGAGGGTGTTTATTGCTGCTGATATACATACACTGCCTATGGCTGTAATGCTGAACTGAAGTCCCATCGGGATACCTATGGAGCACATCTTCTTTATTCTGCTTCCTTCAGGTTTCAGCATTCGTCTTGTTGGGTGGAGTATGGGATATCTCTTAACAATAAGCAGTGCACACAGTATAGCGGAAATTGTCTGGCTGAGTACTGTTGCAAGGCTTGTACCCTGAACGCCCATGTGGAACACAAGAACAAATATAAGGTCAAGTATAAGATTAAGTATTGATGCGAAAATCAGAAACGCTACCGGGGTTTTACTGTCACCGAGAGCACGAAGAACCGACGCGAGCAGGTTGTATGCACACATTCCCGCCGTTCCTGCGAATATGGTACTTATATAGGTTTTGGCATAATCGAATATGTCATCCGGGGTTTTCATCAGTCTGAGGATATCGTCAATGAAAATGAGAGTAAACACCGTAACCACAGCAGACAGCACTATCGAAATCCATATTGAGTTCACGAAGAAACGCTTTACACCGTCTTCATCCCCTGCACCGAAACACTGGGCGATGGGTACGGCAAAGCCTGTGCACATTCCGAGAACAAATCCCATAATCATGAAATTGATGGATCCTGTGGCACCTACACCTGCAAGGGCCTGAGTGTTTACAAATCTTCCTACTATGGCAGAGTCTACCATGTTATAAAACTGCTGGAACAGACTGCCGAGGAACACGGGAATTGCAAAACCAATCAGAACTTTTAATGGTTTTCCGTGGGTTAAATCTTTGGTCATGAATATACGCCTTCTTTCTTTTCACGATTATTATAATATTGTTTATAATTAATTCAAGAGCTATTTTAAGTTATTGCCATACTATTGATAATATAGTAAAATATACACACAAATAACTTTTCGCAGGTGATAATTTTATGAACTATTCCGATATAATCAAAGAGAGCCTCAGAATGAGGGAGATGTCATACTGCCCGTATTCCGGCCACGCTGTCGGTGCGGCTCTGCTCACAAAAGACGGAAGAATTTATACAGGATGTAACATAGAGAGTGCAACCTATTCACCTACGATATGTGCAGAGCGTACAGCCATATTCAAGGCCGTATCAGAAGGAAGCATGGAGTTTTCCGCAATAGCCATTTCAGGCGGTCCAAAAGGAAAAAATCCGACAAAGTACAGTTTTCCATGCGGAGTATGCCGTCAGGTAATGGCGGAATTCTGCACAGATGACTTTATTATAATAGTATGCAATTCCGAGGATGAATATGAGGTTCACACCCTCGGTGAGCTTTTGCCGCATTCTTTTGGCAAAGAGGATATGTCATGAGAACAGTTGATATTATCGAGAAGAAAAAACTCGGTCAGGAACTTACCGACGAGGAGATTGCTTTCTTTATAAAAGGATACACAGAGGGTACTGTCCCGGATTATCAGGCTTCTGCCTTAGCCATGGCTGTGTATTTTCAGGACATGAGTGACAGAGAGATTTCCACACTCACACTCTGCATGAGAGATTCAGGCGATACGGTGGATCTTTCGGATATACCCGGAATAAAAGTAGATAAACACTCCACAGGCGGTGTGGGTGATAAGGTTACTATGATAGTAGCTCCCATTGCTGCGGCATGTGGTGTGCCAATAGCCAAAATGAGCGGCAGAGGTCTTGGATTCACAGGCGGAACAATAGATAAACTTGAGAGCATACCGGGACTCAGTACTGCCGTTGATAATGAAAGATTTTTCAAACAGGTTAAAGATATGGGCATAGCGGTTGTCGGTCAGACGGGTAATCTGTGTCCTGCCGATAAAAAGCTGTATGCATTAAGAGATGTTACCGCAACCATAGACAGCATACCAATGATAGCCTCCAGCATAATGAGCAAAAAGCTTGCCGCAGGAAGTGACAGAATCCTTCTTGATGTTACAACAGGAAGCGGAGCTTTCATGAAAAGCACAGAGAGGGCAATGAAACTTGCAGAGCGCATGGTTGCCATTGGTACAGCGGCAGGAAGAAAGACAGTTGCGATAGTTACCGACATGAACACACCTCTCGGAAGATGTGTGGGTAACCGCCTTGAGGTAATGGAAGCGGTAGATGCACTTCACGGCAAAGCCGAAACTGAACTTATGGAGATATGCCTCACATTTGCATCGAACATGATACTCCTCGGGGAAAAAGCGGAAACCATTGAAGAAGCAGAATCCATGGTCGAAAGAGTAATCTCAGACGGTTCCGCATATAAAAAATTCCGTGATATGGTCATGGCTCAGGGGGGAGATGTTTCATATATAGATGATATCTCAAAGCTTGAGCTTGCTCCGATTGAGTACGAAATAAAAGCCGCAAAGAGTGGCTATATACATAATATAGATGCCCTCGCAGTGGGTGAGGCATCCATGTTACTTGGCGCAGGTCGAGAGACCAAAGATGATAATATAGACTTCGGTGCGGGTATCTACCTTGAAAAACTTGTGGGTGACTATGTGAATGAGGGAGATACCATACTCAGATTATACACATCGGACAAATCAAAAATCAGTAATGCCGGGAGGAGGTTAGAGGGGGCAATAGTAATTTCTGAGAATAAGCCCGAAGGTAAATCAAAAATTATCGGAAAGGTGGAATAACAATGAAGAAAAGCATAAGCAGAGCGGAAAACGGTCTTTTTTCCGATTACTCGGTTGCAGTAGGACCTAAACTTATTGCACTCGTGATTCTTATCGCATTTTTATGTATGTCTGTCTATTCCTACACACTGAACAGCACAGATACTCTGAAAGAACTGGAATCAATTCTTGTGGATCCTCAGGGTAAGGTTCTGCCTGAAAATGAGGGAAAGCTGGTAATAGTATCAGGTAAACCCGAACCTCAGGAACAGAAAACACTCTTTGATGACGATTTCGGTGTTTCGGTGGATGGCGCTTATTGTCTGGACAGAGAAATTTTTCAGAAGAGATATCATATCGAAGAGGAAAAAGAAGAGTATGTAACTTTTGATAAAGATAAGAACAGAGAGGTGTCATATACCTACACAAAAAATCTTGTAAGCTCCTGGGATCCCATAGGCGGAGATTTCGAGGATAAGGTATATTATAAAGGTGATTATTATTACAACGAGCCAAGGCCCGATATTACCTGTAAAAATTCCTATAATCCTATTAATATAGGAGAATTTGAATTTAATATTCATTCTTTCGGTTCAATTGTAAACTATGAGACAATTTATCCCGAGGTATCGGATATATCAGGAGGATACCTTGATTCCATTGGTGAATATCATGTAGCGGAGCGCAGTAATGGAGGCGGATATTTCTCCACAGGTGACAGTATAGGTGATATTCATGTCATGATAAGTGCTCATGTTTATGATGATGAATTTCCTGTAATTACCAGAATAGGAATGCAGAAAGATAACCGTATTGTAGCCTATGATAATTTCAGGCTGACAGGAATTGACGAAATTATTGAAGGTGAGCTTACAAGGGAAGAATATCTTGCAGGTTATTCTGAAAGTATGTCAAAAAACAGAACACTCAACATTGTATTTATATGTATATGGTGTGCCGGTATTGTTTTCTTCACAATCAGGCTGATAAAAAGCATAAAAAAGCGTAAAGCTGAGCTTGAAATTCAAAGAGCAGAGCGTGAAGAAATTCACAGAAGATACGAAGAGATTCAGCGCAGACAGCAGAACAGGAAATA